>JBNKDZ010000605.1:0-11994 GCA_050288525.1 Cyclobacteriaceae bacterium | reverse complement strand
CTTCCCTTTCAACAATATCTTTTTCCGACACATCATGATCTGTATTTTCGGTGTTCTCACTACTGTAAAAACTTTCTTTATGGATATGACCTGAAACGTCATTTTTCAGTATGATATTCTCACATGTTGTCATCATGCCCGCCGGACCGCACAGGAAATAATGTGTTTCCTTTTCTTCTTTATAATTTTTAAGTATTTCATCAATCATAGCCTCTGAAAGCCTTCCATTGTAACCACTCCATGAGCTTTCAGGCTGTGAATAAATTCGTTCAATTTTTAATCTATCCGAATGAAGATCCTGCAACGTGTTCAATGCTTCATAAAAAATCTCGGATTCTGTATTTCTGCTTTGATAGATCAGGGTGACGGTGCTGTGTTTTTCCACTTCCAATACAGATTTCATAATGGAAAATAAAGGTGTAATACCACTTCCTCCGGCCATCAATACATAATGTTTTTCCTGAGATAGATCCAGCTCCGGAGTAAAATGTCCCATTGGCCCCATCACATCAAACTCATCACCTTTCTTCATATGATGGTGAATAAAATTTGAAATATTGCCGGATTCTATGCGCTTAACGGTGATGGCTGGATATTGATCGGTCTGAGGAGAAGAAGACAATGAATAGGAGCGGCGTACTTCTTTTCCATCAACAGGTACCAGTATAGTCAGAAACTGTCCCGGTGCATAACTAAAAGATTCTTCAGGAGCCTCAAAAACAATGGTGTTCGCTTCAGGAGTCTCAGAACGTACTTCACGTATCTTCATTCTGATATACCGGTTATGGTCTTTTTTCTTTTTCTTTTTAAACAGTTTAAACATTATTATTTCAACTTAATTTTTTACCAAATAATTCTCTCATTCTTTGTTTAACCATTTTTTCAAACAATTGATTGGTAAAGGACTTTTAAAGATAAAATTTTTTGCATCAATGTATGTCTTTTTCGATGCTAAATACCCGATATAAGATAATTAGAAATGTTACAGGAAATTAAATGCCTATTTTATTCAGCCAAAACCTGCATTTTAACCTGATTAAATGGTTTAGTCGGTTATTCGCAGATTTGAATATTCTCTATGACTTTATAATTGAACCAAAAGCACATAACCTCTCCACAAATCACAATTTATTTCACACAAAATACGCAAAGAAGAACGCTAAGGGTACCGAGGTTTAACAGTTTGGAGTTTTAGTATTTAGCAATAGGAATCAAAATCCTCCCATTAAAACAAACAAATCATGACCTTTTATGGAATAAACCACCCTTTCATACTGACAAAACCTGCATTTTAACCTTTTTAAATGCAAAAAAATCAATGCAAATGCGTACTTTTGCACCTCACTTTTCGGATTGAAATTATGAATTTAAATAATCTTACAGCAATATCCCCGGTAGATGGCCGGTACCGTAAACAGGTTGAAAGCCTTGCCGGATATTTTTCTGAGTTTGGCCTGATCAGGTACCGGGTACTGGTCGAAATCGAATACTTCATTGCGCTTTGCGAATGGCCTCTGCCACAACTAAAAGCCATAGACACAGGAGTATTTTCAAAACTCCGGGATGTCTATAATGATTTCTCCGAAAATGATGCCCTGAGGATCAAGGAAATCGAACGCACAACCAATCACGATGTAAAGGCTGTTGAATATTTTATCCGTGAAAAATTTGACCTTCTTGGACTGGAATCCTATAAAGAATTCATCCACTTCGGACTTACCTCTCAGGATATTAACAATACTGCCATCCCAATGTCGCTTAAAGATGCCATGAAGGATCTTGTAATATATCTTGAACAGGTCATCGATCTCCTGGATGATAAAAAAGCATTGTGGGATGGCATACCTATGCTGGCACGTACACATGGACAGCCAGCTTCTCCTACTACCGTAGGAAAAGAGATCCTGGTTTTCATTGCGCGCCTCAAGAGCCAGATCAAATTACTGAGTACAATCCCCTATTCAGCAAAATTCGGTGGCGCTACCGGGAATATGAATGCCCACCTTCTGGCATATCCGGATATCGACTGGAACACTTTTGCCAATAAGCTGGTAAATCAAAACCTCGGCCTTCAGCGTAGCTACCCGACCACACAAATCGAACATTATGATAACATCGCAGCTTTATTCCAGAATCTGAGCCGCATCAATAATATTCTGATCGATATGTGCAGGGACATATGGCAGTATATCTCAATGAACTACTTCAAACAGAAGATCAAAAAGAATGAAGTCGGATCATCTGCGATGCCACATAAAGTTAACCCCATCGACTTTGAAAATGCTGAAGGGAACCTTGGTATAGCCAATGCGTTGTGTACCCATCTTGCTACCAAGCTGCCTATATCACGGCTTCAACGTGACCTGACGGACTCAACCGTACTTCGAAACATCGGTATGCCGGTAGCACACACCATGATTGCGCTTAAATCGATTGAGAAAGGATTGAATAAGATTGAAATCGATGTCGATACCATCAAAAAAGACCTCGAAGACAATTGGGCTGTTGTTGCTGAAGCCATTCAGACCATACTTCGGAGAGAAGGATATCCCAATCCGTATGAAGCACTGAAATTGCTTACCAGAAAGAATGAAAAAATTTCGGAGAGTACTATCAATGCCTTTATCGACACACTTGAAGTCAGCGATTCGGTAAAAGAAGAGTTGAAAGCCATTACACCTTATAACTATATCGGTATAAAGCCCTGATGCTGTAAAATTTTACAACAAGGGAATAATTCATGTGCAAAGCTGTGTTTTACAGATCAACTTTATGTATTTTAATGCTTTAAGTATTATTACTATTTCAGGTTTAAATTATCTTTACTACTTTTACGGCTGATGAAATTCCTGTATCCAGAGTTTTTATATGGCCTGTTGGCATTAGCAATTCCCATCATTATTCATCTTTTCAATTTCCGGAAATCAAAAGTCATATATTTCTCCAACACTGATTTTCTGAAAAATGTAAAAAAATCCACCAGTCAAAAGCGTAAACTGAAGCATTACCTGATCCTTGCTTCCCGATTGTTGTTTATATTTTTCCTGGTACTGGCCTTTGCTCAGCCCTTTATTCCGTCTGAAGATAAAAATCCGAAAGCCCGTCAGGTATACATCTATCTTGACAATTCTTCCAGCATGACCAACAAGCCGGAAGAAAACCTCACCGCTTTCGAACAGGGCATCAGTTACATATCATCGATTGCGGATCTGTACACGACAAATACGGAGTATCGCCTCCTGACAAACGATTTTGCACCGTTTTCCAATACACTTAAAAGCAAAAACGAACTCGAAGATCTCATCACGGAAATGTCCGTCAGCAATGTTTATCGTACATTCGAAGAATCATATTCACGCCTTACCCAGAAAGCTCCGGGCTCAGACGATTCAGCCCGTGATATCTATATCATTTCAGACTTTCAGAAATCGACCATCGGACAGCTTGAAAACCTGAATCTGGATACCACCGATCAGATCTTTCTGACTCCCGTTCAGTATGAACAAACAAAAAATATATTTATCGACTCCGTTTACCTCTCCAATCCTTTTTTGGTTGAAGGTGAAAAAAATCAGTTGAACGTGATCCTGGTGAACTCCGGAAATGAAACCGTTGAAGGACTTCCTCTTAAATTATTCATCAATGATATCCAGTCTGCCAATGCCAACATTGACCTGCAACCCGGACAAAAAACCGAGACATCCTTTGAGATCGCCTACGGACTGCAGGGAGTCAATAAGTGTCGGCTGACCTTTGAAGAATATCCTGTCACGTTCGATAACGATTTTTATTTCATTCTGAAGCTGGAGAACAAAATTAACATCCTTGAAATAAAACAACATGCGGACATCACACCGGTAGAAACCGTTTTTGGGAACCAAACCTTGTTTAGCTTTAGCAGCAGGGAAATCTCAAATGTTGACTACAATCTGATGTTCAGCAATGACCTTGTGGTACTTACCATGCTGGACAATATTGATAATTCGTTACTCCAGGCGCTTGAAAATTACCTTGATCAAAACGGGAACCTTATGCTGATCCCTTCGGCAAACCCGGATATCAGTTCGTATACACCCCTCCTGAGTGTTATTTCCAAATATCCTGCCCCTGCAGTCAAAGAAGCCCTGGCAATGCCGGACCTTACCAATCCGTTTTTCGAAAATATCTTTGAAACGACGAATGAGCAGTTCCAGATGCCCGAAGTACGGAATAACATCACCTGGACCGGGTCAACTGCTGATCTGCTGCGTTTGCGTAACGGACAGCCCTATCTGTCTTCCTTCAGACGGGGAGGTACGATCCTGGTTCTCGGCTCTCCTTTATCCGAACCGTTTACAAACTTTCACCAGCATGCCATGTTTGTTCCGGTAATGTATCGCATCGCCGCTATGAGTAAAACATCGTATGACAATTTGTACTATACCATAAATGATCCTGCCATCATTTTAAAACCGGACAGCCTGAATAAGCAGGACATTTTCAGGCTTAAAAGCATTGACAATGAATTTATTCCCGGACAACGGATACAGTCAAGCGAGCTCGTTCTGGATTTGCCGAAACATATCATCTCTCCGGGATTTTATGATTTGATGCTTAAAGAACAAAAAAAAGGTGTTCTGGCATTTAACAGAGAGAAAAAAGAGTCGTATCTTGAACAGTATTCTCTTGAGGAAATCAATGAGTTGTTCTCCATATATAAAAATGTGACGATCTTTGATGTCAAAGAATCCGATGATTTTAAGAAAGAGATAAAAAAGAAAAAATTTGGTGTTCCGTTATGGAAATATGCTATCATTCTGGCATTGTTCTTTTTGTTGACAGAAATATTATTAATAAGATTTTTATAAAAATAAAATGAGTGTCCTTATAAAATCTGCCCAAATACTTGATCCACGATCTCCCTATCACATGGAAAAGAAGAATATACTGATCAGTGAACATGGCGTGATCAAAGAAATTGGTGATCAATCCCCGAATGCCCGCAAGGTAATCGAAAGTCCGAACCTGAAAGTATCTGTCGGGTGGTTTGATATGCATGCCAACTTCAACGATCCGGGGCATGAACATAAAGAGGATCTCCACAGCGGATGCCGTGCTGCTGCTTCCGGAGGATTTACCGGCGTAGCACTTCTCCCCAATACCAAGCCCTGTATTTCTTCAAAAAATGAAGTGGCGTATCTGACAAGCTTAAATGGTAAATACCCAACCAGTCTGTATGCTTACGGTGCCGTTACCAAAGATTGCAAAGGCGAAGAACTCACCGAGATGCTGGACATGCAGGCAGCAGGAGCTGTGGCCTTTACAGACGGTGAAAATCCGATCTGGAATACAGATATCCTGTTGAAAACACTGTTATACCTGCAGAAATTTAACGGACTGCTGATCAATAAGCCTGAAGATAAATACCTCACTGCTTTTGGCACCATGAATGAAGGTATCACCTCCACACTTCTTGGCATGAAAGGAATGCCAAACCTGGCGGAGGAAATCATGATCAAAAGAGATCTTGAATTGCTGAAATATGCAGGAGGGAGATTGCACTTTGCCAATATTTCTACTCCGGGTTCGGTAAAAAGGATCAAAAAAGCCAAAAGTAACGGCCTTCAGGTTACATGTGATGTAGCTATTTACAACCTGATGTTCGATGATGAGATGTGTGGCGATTATGATACCAATTACAAAGTCAACCCGCCATTACGTACAAAAGCAGATATAAAAGAACTGGACAAAGCGCTTCACAGCAATATCATTGATGTGATTGTCAGCGCTCACACTCCACAGGATGAAGAAAGTAAAAACCTGGAATTCGACCTTGCAGAATTTGGTATGATCGGACTTCAGACCTTCTATCCGAATCTCCTGAAAAAAACCACTGAAAAGAATTTCGTTGAATACCTGGAAAAATTCACGCATAATCCACGGAAAATTCTCGGGATGAACATTCCGGTGATCAAAGAAGAAGAAAAAGCCGACCTTACCCTCTTTGATCCGGATCAGAAATGGACTTATTCTTCAAAAACAAATTATTCCAAATCACATAATTCACCCCTTCTGGGAAAAGAGCTTAAAGGAAAAGTTGTAGGTGTGATAAGCAACGGAAAAAACTTCTTCAATAATTTTTAAGGCATGCTCCCTGAAACCAAGGTGCTCATACGAAAAATGGCTGTAAAATACGGAGTCGCCGGGGGGATCATGGCAATAATCGTTTTTCTCGTTCAGTACTTTTTGAAACTGGACCCCTTCACAAGCATAAAAATTCCGGACGGACTGGTATTGGGAATATTTATTTTTTTTGCCTTACGCGAATTCAGAGAAATAAACAAAACCCTGAGCATGAAACAAGGTATACTAACAGGTATTTCCTGCTATCTTATCATTGCCTTGCTGACAAGTATATTCATTTATGTTATGGTTACATATATAGATCCGTCATTACTAGCAAAATATATCGATCAGAGGATCACATTTTTAATGAATCAAAGAGCGACCGTGGAAAAAATTTATGATGTAAATACCTTTAAAACAAACCTTGATAACATTAAAAATACCACTTCTTTCATATTAGCATGGGATGACTTTTTGAAAAAATCATTTATTGGCCTAATTTTAACGATCATAACAACAGTTGTACTACGAAAATCTTCTTAACCTAAAAAAAATGGAAAATAACACTACCCCTTTAAAAATCGGCTTACGATATGGCTTGATTGTTGGTCTGATACTGATAATATATGATATAATTATGTTAATAGCGGATTTATCTATGAATGATTATGTTCGCTATATAAGCTACACCATTCTATTGGTCTTTATTGTATTGGCCCATAACGCCTATAAAAAAGAAGGGAATGGATATATGACCATTGGTCAGGGTCTGGGAACAGGTGTGATTTTGACAATTGTTCAAGGTTTTCTAACATCACTCGTTTCTATGATTTATATTTCATTTATCGATCCTTCAATTCTTGAAAAATTAAGAGAAAAGGCAATTGAAAATATTGAGGCATCCGGAAGTAGTGATGCGGAGATCGAACAAGCTATAAAAATGTCTGATCTTTTCTTGTCACCAATAGGAATATTTATTGTTGGATTCATTTCTTCTTTATTCGTTGGTTTCATAATATCCCTGATCGTTTCACTTTTTACCAAGAAAGACAATCCACAAACTGCGATTTAGTATATGACAAAAAAGACTGACATTTCGATCATCGTACCCACTTATAACGAGGAAGAATCGCTTCCCGAACTTAGCAGTTGGATTGACAGGGTAATGAAAAAACATGGTTTTTCGTATGAAATCGTCATGATCGATGACGGGAGCACCGACAGGAGCTGGGAAGTGATCGAACAACTTTCTGAAAAAAATCAAAGCATCAAAGGGTTAAAATTCAATCGTAATCATGGCAAATCAGCGGCACTGACCACTGGTTTCCGCCATGTCTGCGGTGATGTGGTGATTACCATGGATGCCGACCTGCAGGACAGCCCCGAAGAAATTCCGGACCTCTACAATATGATCATGAAGGAGGATTACGACCTGATATCCGGATGGAAGAAAAAACGTCATGACCCCATATCCAAAACACTTCCTTCCAAATTTTTCAATTTTGTCACCCGAAAGATCTCCGGTATAAAGATCCACGATTTTAATTGTGGCCTGAAAGCTTATAAAAATATTGTTGTCAAAAACCTGAATGTGTACGGCGAAATGCATCGCTACATTCCTGTGATCAGCAAGTGGAACGGCTTCAGCAAAATCGGGGAAAAAGTGGTACAACACCAGTCCAGAAAATTCGGAGTCTCAAAATATGGCTGGAGCAGGCTCATCACCGGATACCTCGACCTGCTATCGGTCACCTTTGTATCGAAATTCCGGAAGAGTCCGATGCACTTTTTCGGAACAATCGGAACATTATGTTTCCTGACCGGATTTATCATTACCGCTTTTCTCATAGGTCAAAAAATATACAGCCTGCATTATGATCTTGAGTTTAGAGAGGTAGTTGAACAGCCCTTGTTTTATCTGGCTTTGGTTGCCATCATTCTGGGTTCACAACTATTTCTTGCTGGTTTCCTCGGGGAAATGTTCACGCGCACCTCAGAAAAGAAAGCTGATTACTTATTGATTGATAAAGTTGGATGGTAGGCTCAACATCTGTTTCCGTCATTATCCCTGTTTATAACCGTCCGGTAGAACTTGATGAGCTTCTGGAAAGTCTTACCAGGCAATCAGTTTCTGATTTTGAAGTGATTGTTGTTGACGACGGATCAGATGAGAAAAGCGACTTGATTTGTGATAAATATAGTGATAAGCTTTCTGTAAAATATTTCTACAAAGAAAATACCGGGCCCGGACCTTCGAGAAATTATGGTGCTCAAAAAGCTAAGGGCGATCTGATGATCTTCTTCGACTCCGACTGCATCATTCCCGATCATTATATGGCCATGCTGAAGGATGAAAAAACTGATTTTGATGCCTTTGGGGGACCTGACAGAGATCATCCTTCATTTACAGGTATTCAAAAAGCCATAAGTTACTCTATGACCTCCTTCTTTACAACAGGGGGCATACGTGGAGGCAAAAAGACGCTTGAAAAATTCCATCCCAGAAGCTTCAATATGGGCATCACCCGAAACGTATTTGAAAAAACAGGCGGATATTCCGACATGCGGTTTGGTGAAGACATCGACCTGAGCATCCGGATCGTAAAGGAAGGTTTCCGGTCCGTATTAATTCCGGGATGTTTTGTTTACCATAAAAGGCGTACAGATTTTAAAAAGTTTTTTAAACAGGTATTCAATTCAGGCGTCGCCCGGATCAACCTCCACAAACGGCATCCCGGTTCCATGAAGGTTGTTCATTTTCTTCCTGCACTGTTTACTATGTATATGATACTGGCTGTTCCGCATGCAATGTATCATCGTGATGCTCTGGTCCTTGCCCCACTGGCTTTGTTCTGGACAGCCCTGTTTTTTGATTCATTACTAAAAATAAGGCAACTACATGTAGCCTTTCTTTCCATAATTGCCGGAACTGTACAGTTGACCGGTTACGGACTGGGATTTTTAAAAGGGGTATGGAAAAGGCTTATACTCGGGAAAGGCGAATTCCATGATTTCAAAAAGAATTTCTACAAATAGAGTCCTAAAGGAGCTCTTTTGAGACATCCGTTGTTCCTTCTATCAATCGTACTTCTTCATTCCTTTTAAATATCCTGAGCTGTCCTTGACCCATAAACAGCGCTTTATCTTCTTCAATCTGAATTAATGAACCTTCCGGCAGTCCGGCAACGATCTTTTCAGGATTTACTTCAAGGAATTCCCGGAGCCTCATTTCCCGAGTCTCCCCTCCATGTCCCTGTATGGTCTTATCGGTGTAATGCGGATTGATCTGAAAGGGTACAAGATTTAGTCCTTTAAAAGAAGCCGGTTCGACAACAGGCATGTCGTTGGTGGTCATTATCGTTGGGCAGGCAATATTCGACCCCGCACTCCAACCCAGGAAGGGCATTCCGGTTTCTACTGCTTTATGTATCGGACCTATCAGGTTATTTTTCTGAAGCAGGTTAGCCAGTTGAAAGGTATTTCCTCCGCCTACTACAATGGCATCATAATCTTCAAATCCTTGTGGTATTGCCGAATCCTGATGAATACCGGTCACCTGATACCCCATACTTCCGAGTCGTTCCCTGACCTGGTTGGTATAATCTTCATAGCTGATGGTTATTCCGGCATACGGGATAAACAGTAAACGCTTAATCTCATCTCCAAGGAAAGCTTTTATATACGATTCGGGCCATCCCAGGTATTGCTCTCCCGGATTCGTGGAGTTGCTGAGCAACAACAATCTCTTTTTCATAAGTCTTTGTATGTTAAATTCCGTAGGCAGTTAGTACCAGCCTTCTTGATCCTCCGTAATCTCTGTGTTCGCACAGATAAATTCCCTGCCAGGTTCCGGCATTCAGGCGACCACGCGTAATAGGAACTGTTACCGAACTACCCAGTAATGAAGCCTTAATGTGTGCCGGCATATCATCAGATCCTTCCAGCGTATGCCTGTAGTAAGGCGCATTTTCGGGAACCATTTTGTTAAAATGACTCTCGAAATCGGTCCGTACTGTAGGATCGGCATTTTCATTGAGTGTCAGACCAGCGGAAGTGTGCTTGATAAACACGTGCAAAATTCCGCTTTCGATCTGTGATATTTCAGGCAATCCCCTGACAATCTGATCGGTCACAAGGTGAAAACCTCTGTTGTATGGGGATAATGTAATCTCTTTTTGAAAAACTTTCATAATATCTCAATTATTCGATCCGTTCATAAGCCCCGATATCCGGAAATGCATCCCTGTCATTCCCATCAAGGTCTGTGACGATACCGATATCCATGCCTGCATCTTTCGCAGGTGAGAGGGTATCCAGTTTATAATTAAATGCATAAGGGTCGATAAACAGAGGATCAACCTTTATCTGGTTATTGTTGATATCAAGATCCTCAATCTCTGTTTGTAGTATGCTGTGTGCAATAAACAAAAACATCTGAGCATTTCCATTGTTATCAAGCAATATCTCTTCGCTCATATTTCCCGTAATTATTGAGTTCAATAAACGGAAATGGACATTTTCAACAATTGCAGAATTATCATCGAGCACAATATTATCCGTAACGATCACTGACGGCGATTCCCGGATATACCCGTATCCCTGGTTTGCAAAAGTGCAGTGGTCATAGTAGTAGTTTCCACCTGCCAGATTTGCAATAGTAAAATCAACACAATTATCCACCAATGTATTCACCGCATGCAGGTCTGAGGTATAGCATACAATGCCTGCCTGACTCATATTTTCAATAATGGAATTTCGTATAATAAGATCAGGAATGGTATCATTATCTGGTGAACCAAGCCGGATGCCGAAGTTTGCATTCCGTATTACAGCACTATTGATCTCGTTGTCTTTGCTTCCTTCAAGGAACAAAATACCTCCCCACTGGCCGGGTACATTTTCATAGGCTAGCTCCAGCCGTTCATTCCGGAAGGTGACCCTGTTTTCAGGTGTTCCTAGTACTTTCATAGATCCTTTTACATAAATATAGGCATCGTATGCAGCATATATTCGCGTTCCGGCTTCAACAGTAAGCGTGCATAGAGTATCAATCAATATCGAATTATAGATCACATACGGACGGTTTGCGGTCCAGGTACTGTTGCATGGAAGTATCTCGTCCCCCAGAAACACAGCATCCTGCCCCCAGGATATCAGTTTTATATCTTGTTCTACCTGATTGGTCTCAAACAACAACGAATCTTTAACCAAAAAAGGCAGATCTTCCTCTTCTGGGTCAATAAAGATCTTTATCAGGATAAGCAATGAATCCTTACCCAATATCCTTATATCATCGAATTGTTTCCCTTCTAGACCGTTGATGGACAGTTCATAGGAAGAATTGTCACCTGTTCCGAGATAGATCCGGTCTACTATTACCGCTTTATCGTTCGGGTTTTTTGCCAGGATCCTTTTTGTTACACTCCCAACATTGGTAAACAGGGTATCAAAAAATATCGTATCGTTTGAAAATGTCAGCCCTCCGTTATAGCTATGATCAAGGACCTCTTCTGTCGGGTCGCACCGGACAAAACAGAAAATGCTTCCGATGATCAAAGCATGGAATATAAAAATCCTGTATTTAAACAGCCGGATCAATTTCCTGACCCCTCTTTTAGTTTTGCAGCATTGTCGGCAATACGTAATTGCTCAATAAAATCCTGAATGTTACCATCCATAACTGTTGGCAGGTTGTGTACAGAGTAACCTATTCGGTGATCAGTAACCCTTCCTTGCGGATAGTTATACGTCCTGATCTTGTCAGAGCGGTCTCCGCTTCCTACCATGGATTTTCGTTGTTCACCGATCTCTTCATTCTTCTTCGCCAGTTCTATTTCATAAAGGCGTGCCCTTAATACTTTCAGAGCTTTGTCAAAGTTTTTGATCTGC
>JBNKDZ010000604.1:0-20622 GCA_050288525.1 Cyclobacteriaceae bacterium | reverse complement strand
CCGACCCCAGAGGGGTCTAATATGAGATCCAGGATATTTTAAAAATCATGAGATATATTGTGGGTTAAACCTGGAATAACCTGGATTGAATGCCATTTAGACCAGGTCAGGTTTTTACCTACCAGTGAAGGCTTTATTTTGTTTTTATTTTGCTTTTCTCTTAGGTTGACGGTATGGTGCTATTTCGAACATATAGAGATTGCCACATCACCGGCAAATGATGATTCTGTTGTTGGGTAGTGCAAAGTGGTGTTTCGGGCGGCTATGGTGCGGACACGAACCACGGAGTTGATAGTAATCCTACAATCATATATAAATTCAACCTGGCTAAATGGCATTGAATCGGGTTAACCAAAACTCCGATACTTATAATTTTTTTTCACGTGAAGGTCGCTGAGGAGGAATACAAAGCGCGTTGAAAAGAATTTCCAACTTTTCCACTTTCCACTTTCCCACTTTCCACTTTTCACTTTCCACTTTTCACTTTCCCCTTTCTTCCTCCACACTGGCGTAATGGTTGGTCAGAGAAGCCGAATAGCCCATAATACCCCAGAAAATAAAGGCATACGGGATCTGGTAGATGTTATTTTGGCCGTATCCAGCCACGACAAGCATGAAAAATACGATGATCAGGGCTTTTAACTTTAGCTTGTCTTCACCCTTTACCTTATTGACTGTGTTTACTCCGCTAATAAGCACACTACCGTACAGTAAAAGAATAAGGGTCAATCCGACCCAGCCGGTCTCAAGAGCTACCTGCACGTAGTGTCCGTCAGTAGGGAAGCCGGCCAGTGGATGTCCTGGTGCATTGCTCTCTCCGGCACGACCGGTAGTGGAAAGCCCTCCACCCATAGGATGGCTCCACATATACGGACGAATCCGATTTTTATTCGTCTCACGGACCATATACGAGGCGTCTTCAGAGGGCCTGAATGTCGAACGTACCCTGTTGATCAGGGGGTGGTAGAACGGTCCGTAAATGATAATAAGGAACACCACGAAGAGAAAGGCCATTGCCAGGGTGATCTTTATGTTGGTGATTTCAAATAAAAGATACAGCGCAAAACCAATGACAATCATAGCGTAGGCAGTACGCGTGCCAGAATATGCAGCTCCGATGATCATGATCATGCTGGAGATCCAGAAAAACACCTTTTTCCCAAAGGCCATTTTCCCGAAGGTTATGATGATGAAAAATACCGAACTGATGGCCATAAAAATACCAAAGTCGGTACTGTTCTGAAAGATCGACCACTTTCGCCAACGGCCACCTACCCAGTGAAGTGCTCTGAATTTCTCATCGGACATGGCGATTTTCATATCAAAATCAGGTATGCCTATGAGTTCCTGATAACAGCCGTACAGCGCTCCGAAGATTGCCAGAAAAAACCAGAAACCCACGAACCACTTAAAGAAACTTTTGTCTTTAAAAATGACATAACAGATAAAAAATATCAGGAAATGCCGTAGTTGGGATTTATATCCATAGAACCATGCTCCGAAATTTCCGCTTGGATTGGCGATTTCCAGTGTGAGGTAGACAAACCATATTAGAAGCAGCACATATGCAGGGCTTCTGAAATGTTTTTTAATATTTCCCGGAGGGGATTGCATCAGGACCCCGAGGAAGATGATGATAAGGCCAAGGTCAATGGCGACACCCATAGGTATATCGACATACACCAGCTTTAGCAAAAAAAACAGGAGCCCTGAGAAAACAAAAAGAAAGATTATCCCTGCATCAGGTTTCAGGAGGAATAGCAGAATAAGTGGAATGCTGAAGAACAACAGGAAAAAGACAACTCCAAGTTCGCCGTCTGTCTTGGCAGATAAAAACGCCATGGCGACGGAAAAGATCAGCAATACAATAAATCCGATGGGAGAAGCAAGCTTTTTATTGATCAGATGAAATAGTCTAAACATAATTAAAAAGCTTTTTTCTCCGTATTTTCATTTACTGGTGATACGTGTTTTAGTCCTGGTAGGTATTCAGGATATCGTCAATGTTAACACCTATCACTTCTTCAAGGTTTATTTTGGCGATTTCCAGTTCCGATTCACGGGTGATTTTCTGTTCAACGCTACTGTTGTAGTTCTTAAACTGTACAGTCCATTCTTCCAGGGTGATCTCGCCGCTTTTAAATTGTTGCTCTGAGATCACATAGCTGCTGTATGCTTCGTCTGTGAGGTTGGTCTGTATCTTGAACAGTTCTTTATTCCTTCGGTATGCTTCGTACAACCGGAGAACCTGTGCTCTGATCTTTAATTTTTGTGAGTTTTGAAGTTCGATCTGGTTTTCGAGATCGATCTTTGCTATTTTGGTTCTGGTGGGAATGGATAAAAACATACCAAGACTGAAGCTCGCAGAGAAGTTATATCTTGGATAGTAATTATTCGGGTTAGGAGAAGATCCCGGATCGATGGTGAATTCGTTGATGTTACCATTTGCTCGGAATATATCCAGCCATTCAGAAGCGTTCACGCCAATACTTTTTTTGGCGATTTTTATATTATTTTCAACAATCCTGTTTTCCGGATTGTTGTTCCAGGCGAGCTGAACAAGTTTTTCCCGTATATCAACATTTTTAATGTTTTCGGGAAGTATTATGGTATTATAATCAACGCTCTGCGAAAATGCATTCAGGCATACGAAGGTAAAGGCTGTGATTAATAATAGGATTTTTGATCTCTTCATGGTGCGCTTTCACTTATAATGTTTATAATTCTTGGATCGGTTTATAAAATAACGACTTTCACAAAAATAATGACTAATATGACGATGATGAAAATATTTATCAGACTTTTATGGAATTTTGTTAATTTATTATCCATTAGCTTACGTTTTTCATACTTACTTTATTCAAAACTGAACCGATATACTTGCTGTTCAGGTTACGGAAATATTCAATGGATTCCTTATCCAGTTGGTTAAGCACCTTATCTGCAGAAAATACACCGATAATACCATCACAGTAGTCGATCAGTTCTTTGGTGTCTGAGAAATTATTAAGGCTGGAACCTTCGAGAAAGATGTAATCATATACTTTCGAATATTCTTTCAGGAAGACATCAAATCGTTTGCCGGCAAAAATCTCCGAGGGAGAATTGAAACCCGGCTTGTTACCAATAACATCGATCAGCTCATTGTCTGTTCTAATAATAAATTTATCAAAAGGAGGCATGGCTGCCTGGCTGGCAGATGCATTCAGCATAAACATATTCGGATTTTTTACATTTTCAGGCTTACGTCCCGGACCGTCTTTACGGAAAAATACGCTGGTAATGGTATTATTTTTAAAATTCGTATCAATGATCAGTACTTTTTTCTGGATAAGGCTCAGGGAATTGGCCAGAGAAAGCAGGAGAAATGTCTTGCCTTCTTTTTTTTCTGTACTGCTCAGCAGGATTACTTTTTTATTCTGTTTTTCAATTTCAAACCTCAATTTTCGTAACGACTGCCTGAAAAACTCATAATGGTTGCTGCTTTTTTTCGTGTCCTGGAATATCGAGCTTACGTCATTATTGTTTATCGAAGGAAGATTGTTAAGGGTGCCGACAAGGGGCAGTTTAACCAGTTGTTTGAACTTCTCTGTATTTTTAATTGAAAGATCCAGAAGTTCAAAGACGATGATCGTAGTGACGCAAAGCATAAAGCTTCCCAGCATTGCAAATATCACGATCAGGATCTTTTTGGATGATTCCGGTTCTTCTGAAGGTTGTCCTTTCAGTACCTGCGTGATGGTATTTCCGGATATCAGGGCCAGATTCTGGGCGTCATTAAGCTTTTCCTGTACATTCAGATATTCCTTTTCGATAAGTGTGACTTCATTTTCAAGTTCTGACATCTGCGATCCCTTTGATGCAAAGTTGGAAACATTTGATTTCAGGTTCAGTATGTTCTGGTTTATGGTTTCCAGACTTGACCGGGCAATTTTCAGCTCGGTTTCGTACTCGAACTTCTTGTTCTGAAGATCAATAAGCAGACTTTCGTTGTGTCTTCCTTTAACAGGTTGTTGAGAAGAGATCTCCGTCATTTTATCACGTAAAACATTGATGGAATCAAGCAGGGTATTGTCTTTCATTCCGCCATTTATATACTGCTCATTGAGTTTTTTGATTTTTTCTCTCAGAGTAAGAATGCCAAGGTTTTTTGAATTCGCATCATTACTGGAAGTAGAAGTCAGACCTCTTATACGGGCATTTACATCTGTTAGTGACAGATTCAGTGCATTGATCTTTCGCTCTTCTTCCGTTTTTGCCTGTTCAAGGTTTTCGAGCTGATTAACTTTTGCCTGTCCTTCAATTTCGAAGTCGATGATCTGATTGGTCGATTTTACATAGTTGAGTCGTTGCCGTGCGGCATCCAACGCGATTTTTTTCTCGTTTAACAGTTGGTTGAAAAACGAAATGGACTCGACCGATTGATGTAATTTCATTTTCCGGTTATACCGGATAAATTCATCACAGAGTGCGTTAACTGCAAAAGCTGACAGGTATGGGTTTTCAGAAAAATATTCGATGCTGATATAGTCGGTGGCATCAATACGCCAGATCCTCAGATTTTCTTTAATGGACTCAATATCATATTTGTACTGAGAAAGGATCTCATCAAGGAACAGGTCGTTGTCGTTATATTTTGATATTACTTCAAAAGAATCAAGTTTTACCTGGAACTCGTTTATCGAATAATATTTTGCCTTCTGATCAAGACGGAAATTATCATCATCAGGGGTGCTGAAAGGTTTTGAATTTTCAAGGTCGTGCAGCATAAGCCGGTAAGCGAGCAGGTGCAGTACCGTATTCGACTTAATATTTTGGATAAGGTTGTTGAATTTTACTTCTAGATCCCGTGAACTGTAGGATTCATTGTCAAGCCGTACCTTATCATCCAGGGTAAATCCTGTCGAAACCTGTGCGGTCGATTTATATACATCCTTTAGCTCTCTGGCGAAAAAGTAGGCTATTACGGTACAAATGATGGGAACACCAACGATGATCCACCACTTCCTCAATAGAACCTTAATTAATACAATAATATCCATTTCAATAAATTAACGCTGAAAATTGCTTTTAAAGTATCATCGGATAATTCCTGAGATCATCTCGTCAACAATACTTGGGGCCAAATTTAATCGAATTGATAATTCTTTACACAATTTCACCTCATCTTCGTGAATTTCATTATCCACAATCATCAGTCTTACCAGATCTTCAATGAGTTTGACCTTCATTTTATAGTCTGTCGGAGGTTGAAAACGGATTTTTGACGGATTTTTACGAATCTCCATTACGTCCTCTCTTGTCATCTTGTAATGTTCTGCAATAGAAATCACAAACTCAAGTTCCTTTTCATCCAGTTTACCATCCGCAATGGCAATCTCCAGCAAATTTTTAATATGACTTTGCCTTTTTTCTTTTTGGTCTGATCTAAAGAAACTAAATAATCCCATGGTAAAACGGTTATCAGGTAAAATACTTTAATAAAGTTCGATTATTAAGAATTAATAAAATAATTTACTTATTAAATAATTCGCAAATATATCCTCTTTTTTTAAAAATTCCTGTAAAGATAGTTATTTATATCAACAATCTAATAAAATATTTTCTTTTTCGAAGAAAAAAACATAGAGCATACGATATATGCCCTATGTTATAATGACTATCAGTTTCTAATTTTGAGATTGTTTTATAAGGTTAAGTGCCGAACCGGCTTTAAACCATTCGATCTGATTTTTATTGTAGGTATGGTTGGTCCTGATCTTTTCGGATGAACCGTCACTATGATGGATCAGAACAGTGAGCTGATTTCCGGGAGCAAAGTGTTCAAGATCCGTGATGTCAAATATATCATCTTCCCTTATTTTGTCATAATCCGATTCCGTATCAAAGGTGAGAGCAAGCATTCCTTGTTTTTTCAGGTTGGTTTCATGGATTCGGGCAAACGATTTTACCAGGATTACTTTTACGCCAAGATGCCTGGGTTCCATAGCTGCATGCTCTCTGGAACTTCCTTCTCCATAATTGTGATCTCCCACAACAATCGTTGAGATCCCTGCTTGTTTATAAGCCCTCTGAACTTTTGGAACACTGTCATATGTGCCGTCAAGCTGATTTTTTACACTGTCGGTACTGTCATTGAAATAGTTGACGGCTCCAATCAGCATGTTATTGGATATATTATCGAGATGCCCTCTGTATCGCAGCCAGGGACCTGCCATCGAAATATGGTCCGTGGTACATTTTCCTTTGGCTTTGATAAGCAATTTAAGTCCTTCAATGTTTTTGCCGTCCCAGGGCTCAAAAGGGGTAAGGAGCTGCAATCGTTCACTATTCGGGTTTACAACTACCTCAATATCGCTTCCGTCTTTGGCAGGGGGCTGAAATCCCGGATCTTCGACGGCAAATCCTTTTTCCGGCAGTTCAAATCCGGACGGTGGGTCCAGCATGACCTTTTCACCGGATTTATTTACCAATGTATCTTTCAACGGGTTAAAGGTCAGATCACCTGCAATAGCCAGGGCCGTTACAAGTTCGGGGGATGCTACAAAGGCATGGGTATTCGGATTGCCGTCATTCCGTTTGGCGAAGTTCCTGTTAAAGGAGGTAATGATGGTATTTTTCTTTGTCGGATCGTTGGTATGTCGTGCCCATTGTCCGATACACGGACCGCAGGCATTAGCCAGCACAACGCCTCCTATCTTATCGAAGGTATCCAGGAACCCATCTCTTTCGACGGTGTAACGTACCTGTTCGGATCCGGGAGTAATGGTAAATTCGGCTTTAACCTCCAGGTTTTTGGCACCTGCCTGTTTGGCAACCGAAGCTGCACGTGAAATATCTTCATAGGAAGAGTTGGTGCACGAGCCGATCAGTCCGACCTCTATTTCCTTTGGCCAGCCGTTCTTTTCGGCCTCTTCCGCCATTTTGGATATTGGCGTGGCTCTGTCAGGAGTAAAGGGGCCATTCAGGTGTGGTTCAAGTTCCGACAGGTCAATCTCAATGACCTGGTCAAAATATTTTTCGGGTTTTTCGTAGACTTCCGGGTCGGCCGTAAGGTGTTCCCGGATATTGTTGGCTGCATCAGCTACATCATCCCGGTCGGTAGATCTTAAATAACGCTCCATGGAGACATCATATCCGAAGGTAGAGGTGGTAGCACCGATTTCAGCGCCCATGTTGCAAATAGTACCTTTACCGGTGCACGACAACGATTCTGCACCCGGGCCGAAATACTCGACAATACATCCGGTACCGCCTTTTACGGTAAGGATCCCGGCAACTTTTAGTATAACGTCCTTGGCAGATGTCCAGCCATTCATTTTGCCGGTCAGTTTTACCCCTATCAGTTTGGGAAACTTCAATTCCCAGGCCATACCTGCCATTACATCCACAGCATCTGCACCGCCGACACCAATAGCAACCATACCCAGTCCGCCGGCATTTACGGTATGCGAATCCGTACCGATCATCATGCCTCCGGGGAAGGCATAGTTTTCCAGGACTACCTGGTGGATAATACCGGCGCCTGGTTTCCAGAATCCGATGCCGTATTTATTTGATACTGAAGAAAGGAAATTGAATACCTCATTGTTTTTGTTGAGCGCCTCCTGAAGGTCTGCAGATGCACCGGTTTTGGCCAGGATCAGGTGATCGGCGTGAACGGTGGAGGGGACGGCTACTTTTTTCTTTCCGGCCTGCATGAACTGCAGTAACGCCATTTGGGCAGTAGCATCCTGCATTGCTACCCTGTCAGGCGCGAAATCAACATAGGATGTGCCTCTTTCAAATACTTCGGAAGGATTACCGTCAAACAAGTGGCTGTAGAGGATCTTTTCAGTAAGCGTTAGTGGTTTGTTAATCAGTGCCCTGGCTGTTTGTATTCTGTCACCCATACGGGAGTATACAGCCTTAATCATTTCAATATCAAATGCCATTTAATTGCAGATTTTGTGTTGAATAATAGTTATACAATCATCAAATGATAACAAATGTACAATCAGTCCCGGAATAAACCAGTATATTGTCATTGCATTTTTTTATACTAATTCAATAACATATTTTACTTTAAATGGTTTAAGATCATAAGTTAATTTTCGATTGATTGTTTAAGGGATTTATGTATTCGTTAAAATAGAAAATCCGGGAGCACGGATTATGGTCTGTTCAAGACCGGGAATTAACCGGATCCATAAAGAAATGATCTTTTTGGTGTAAGACAATGAATTAATCATTATTTTGTTGATATAAAAGTTGTTAAAATTAGGTTCATTTTGTAAACTGAACATGGTTCTGTCAGATGACTGAAAATGTAAAAAAGGAAGGCGAAAAAATGAACGTTCAGCATATAAATTGAATTTTATTTGAAAAATTGGGCTTCCATATTACATTTGTTGCTTTGATAGTTGAGCCTTTAGCAAATATTGCATCATAAAAGTGAATTTTATGTCGATTAGAAATGTAGCAGTAAAGCGTATACGATCTTTTTCTGTATTACTGGTATTTATAATTTCTCTGAATGCACAAGGTCAGGATACCACTGCACAGAGCACACCCATTCTCCCGACAGATGAAACGATTGTCAGTTCCGGGAAGCAGTTGTTTGAAAACAATTGTACCGTATGTCATCAGGTGCATACCAAACTGGTAGGGCCCGCGCTGGCAAACGTGTACGAACGCAGACCGGTGGAGTGGATCAAATCTTTTATTTCCAATTCGCAGAAAGTCATTAAAAGTGGCGATGAATATGCTGCCAATCTCTATAAAGAATATAATAATCTTGAGATGCCGCCGCATGATTTTAATGATGAAGAACTTACCTCCATACTTGCTTATATTCAGGCAGAAACAATTAAAGGTCCGGAAGTGGTTGAACAGACTTCCACGGTTCAGGGTACTACCATTGTAGCAGAAGAACCGGTGTTGTCATCCGGCGTTATCACAATCTTTCTGGTATTGCTGCTGATCGTGCTTGTGCTGATCCTGGTTGTTTTGTTTATGCTGATATCTGTTTTGACAAAATATCTGAAACAACGGGCCGAACTGGATGAGGCAGATCGTGAGATCATCGAACAACGACTGGATTTTGGAAAATATATTCGAAGCCCGGCATTCGTATGGGTAGCAACATTTGTGTTTGTTGCCATTGTTATGAAAACCGTGATCGATGGTCTTTATAGTGTAGGCGTTCAACAAAACTATGCTCCCACACAACCTATTGCCTTTTCTCATAAACTGCATGCAGGAGAGTTTCAAATCGATTGTAATTACTGTCATACTGGTGTACGCGAAAGTAAAAATGCGAATATACCTTCCGCCAATATCTGTATGAACTGCCACACATCCATTAAGAAAGTCCGGGGTTCGGAAGAAAATTCGGTTGAGATCGCCAAGATCGATTCAGCAATCAAAAATAACAAACCCATTGAATGGATACGGGTACATAATCTGCCGGATCTGGCGTACTTCAATCATGCCCAGCATTTTAATGTCGGGGGCATTGAATGTCAGACGTGTCACGGTACTGTGGAAGATATGGAAGTGGTGAGCCAGTTTGCTGATCTTACCATGGGGTGGTGCATTGATTGCCATAGGACCACGGATGTGCAAAGCAAGGGAAATGCCTATTATGACAATCTGTTAAAAATACATGAGAAGGTATCAAAAGAACCTATGAAGGTAGAGGATATCGGTGGACTGGAATGTTCAAAATGTCATTATTAAAAATTAATGAAAAAGGAATCTGCATATCGAAATATGAAGAAAAATAAAAAACAATACTGGAAAGGCCTGGAGCAACTCACCAACCATCCGGAGTTTGTTAAATATGCTGAAAAGGAATTCCCTGATGAGCTGCCTTATGAAAAAGGCAAACTCACCGGCGAGGGAGGAAGCTCAAGACGTGATTTCCTGAAGCTGATGGGATTTGGGATTGCAGCAGCCTCATTGGCAGCCTGTGAAGCTCCGGTAAGAAAGGCAATTCCTTACCTCAACAAGCCGGTGGATGTAAATCCGGGTATACCCAATTATTATGCCTCTACCTACATGAACGGAGGCGATTATGCCAGCATTGTGGTCAAAACCCGCGAAGGCAGACCCATAAAAATCGAGCCGAATATGTTGTCGGATATTTCCGGAAAAGGGACCACGCCACAGGTCGAAGCTTCTGTATTGTCATTGTACGATTCCGAAAGACTTACTTCGCCCATGATCAACGGAGAACCGGCAGATTGGGAAGAATTTGATGTGCATATAAAATCTATACTCGATAATATTGCCATTGACGGAGGCGCAGTGAGGATCATCAGCAAAACGATCCTCAGCCCATCAACAAAATCGGTGATCAGTGAGTTTATTAATCGCTATCCTGCAACACAACATATCATGTATGATCCGGTGTCGGTATACGGGATGATCAAAGCCAATGAAATTTCGTTTGCGAAACCGGTGATCCCCGAATATCATTTCGATCAGGCAAATGTGGTAGTGAGCTTTGCAGCTGACTTCCTCGGTACGTGGATCAATCCTGGAAAATTCAGTTCGGATTTCATAAAAAACAGAAAGATTGACGCTTCAAAAAAGGAGATGTCTCGGCTTTATCAGTATGAAACCAATTTTTCGCTTACTGGAGCCAATGCAGATTACAGGATCCCGATACGCCCATCAGCAGAAGGTCTTATTGTTGCGAACCTGTTCAACAAACTGGCAGGAAAAGCCGGGGTTGGAAAAGTCAATGTTCCGAATATCGACGTCCCCCACCTCGACAAAGCAGCTGAAGACCTCTGGAGCAACAAAGGAAAATCACTGGTGGTGGCAGGCTCCAACGATGTGAACATCCAACTGATGGTCAACACCATCAATTACATACTTGATAACTATGGTAAAAAAGTTCTTGATATAAATGCTCCTGTGTATTTCCGTCAGGGAAATGACGAAAAGATGCAGGCATTTGTTGAAGATCTGAAAAATAAAAACATTGACGGGGTTATCTTTCTGGATTGCAATCCGGTGTACGATCATCCCCTGGGGAAAAATATTAAAGACGGCATCAAGGACATCATGCTTAAGATCAGCACTGCAGGCAGGATGGATGAGACGGCTGAGTCGGTAGACTATGTAGGGCCTGATCATCATTTTCTGGAATCATGGAATGATGCGGCTCCCCAAAAAGGATTTTACAGCCTGGTTCAACCGGCCATTACACCCCTGTTCAACACCCGTCAGGCACAGGATTCGCTGCTTAAGTGGGCTGGACTGGGGGAAAAGGAATATTACAACTATCTGCGGGACTACTGGAAGAAGCATGTCTTTATTACTCAGTCAAAAGAATTTGATTTTGATGTTTTCTTCGACAAATGTCTGCATGACGGTTTGTATAAGGAAGAATCTCCTGTGCAGGACATCCTGTTTACACCAACAGCTTTCTCGGTGAATATCAGTGATGTGGCTCAGAAACTTAACGATCGTTACAGGGAGAATAACGTGAGCATCGAACTGGCGCTTTATGAAACCATCGCCATGCGGAATGGTTCCGAAGCGAACAATCCATGGCTTCAGGAACTGCCCGATCCGGTAACCAAAGCCTGTTGGGGCAATTACCTCACCATCAGTCAGGCCATGGCCAGGGAATTGAACATAAAGATGGTAGAGAGTGATACAATCCTGGTTGAACTGAAGATCGGTGGTACCGTAATGAAACTTCCGGCATTGATCCAGCCCGGACAGGCGAAGGGTACTGTCGGACTGGCCTTTGGATATGGTCGTTCTAAAGCAGGCAAGGTGGGCAATAAAGTCGGGGTAAATGCTTTCCCATTGATAAAAACGGTTGATAACATTCATTCACATATCGATTTTACGGATGTCAGTCTGACTGTGACTACCGAAGCTGCTAAAATCCCGCAGACACAGACCCATCATACCTATATGGAACGTGACTTTGTGATCCGGGAAGCAACATTGAATGATTACAAAAACAGTTCCGGTGATCTTTTCCGCCAACCACACATTGCTGTTTCCAATGCCCTTGAAAAAACATTGGGCGATAAAAAAGTTGATGGGAAGATGAAACCCGGAGAAATATCGCTCTGGAAAGGCCATGATTACAACAACCATCACTGGAACATGACCATCGATCTGAACGCATGTATCGGTTGTGGTGCCTGCTCCGTTGCCTGTCAGGCAGAAAACAATGTGCCGGTGGTGGGTAAGGAGGAAGTTCTGAACCGCAGGGAGATGACCTGGATCCGGATTGACCGGTATTTCAGTAGCGAGGAAGGGGCAAGCTCATACTCCGAACTGGAGAAAGCTGCCGAGAACCCTGAAGTTGTATTCCAGCCCATGATGTGCCAGCATTGCAACAATGCACCTTGTGAAACGGTTTGTCCGGTTGCAGCAACCACCCACAGCACCGAAGGCCTGAACCAGATGGTGTATAACCGTTGTATCGGCACGCGATATTGTGCAAACAACTGTCCGTATAAAGTCCGGAGGTTCAATTGGTTTAAATATCAGCAAAATGAACAGTTCCCGGATAATCTGGCGATGAACAGCGATCTGGGAAGAATGGTGTTGAATCCTGACGTGACGGTTCGATCAAGAGGGGTTATGGAAAAATGTTCATTCTGCGTACAACGGATTCAGTATGGTAAACTCGAAGCAAAAAAAGATGGCAGAAGGGTGCGTGACGGAGAAGTTGTACCGGCATGTGCCAGCGCATGTCCTACAGATGCCATTACTTTCGGGGACATCAATGATGCTGAAAGTCAGGTATCAAAACAACTGAAACTTAAAGTCAGTGAAGATAAGAAAATTGTCGGCGAAGAACGGGCGTATAATGTGCTTGAAGAAGTAAATACAAGTCCAAATGTCTGGTATCTGGCGAAAATCAGAAATAAAGAAGAAAACGCATAACAATATATGGAAGTAGTATCACCTGTACGTAAACCATTAGTAACGGGCGCCAAGACCGTCAGAGATGTGACACACGACATCTGCATAAGGGTGGAGGATAAGCCTCATAAGACCTGGTTCCTGGCAATGGCCATTTCGCTCAGTGTACTGGGCATCGGAGCCTATGCCTTGTATGAAACGATCTGGACAGGGATTGGCGTCTGGGGTCTGAACAAGACTGTCGGATGGGCCTGGGATATCACCAACTTTGTGTGGTGGGTCGGTATCGGGCATGCAGGAACGTTGATATCTGCTATCCTGTTGCTGTTCAGACAAAAATGGCGTATGTCCATCAACCGGGCTGCCGAAGCCATGACGATCTTTGCCGTTATTTGTGCCGCGTTGTTCCCGCTGATACACATGGGAAGGCTCTGGCTGGGTTTTTACTGGGTAATGCCGATACCAAATACTTTCGGCTCATTGTGGGTCAACTTTAACAGTCCGCTGCTGTGGGATGTTTTTGCCATCAGCACATATTTTACCGTTTCACTGGTATTCTGGTATATCGGACTGATCCCGGATTTCGCCACCATACGTGACCGGGCAAAAAACAAGATATCCAAACTTGTCTACGGACAGCTTAGTTTCGGCTGGACGGGAGGTGCAAAAGACTGGTCGAGATATGAATCCGTGGCGCTGATCCTTGCCGGACTGGCTACACCACTCGTATTGTCAGTACATACGATTGTATCCTTTGACTTTGCTACTTCCGTAATTCCCGGCTGGCATACAACGATCTTTCCACCCTATTTTGTTGCAGGAGCGGTATTCTCCGGGTTTGCCATGGTGCTGACACTGATGCTTATCACGAGGAAAGTGTACAAACTGGAAGATTACATTACCATTACCCACATCGAATATATGAACATCATTATCATCGTTACCGGTTCGATCGTGGGCATAGCCTATATTACCGAATTATTCATGGCCTGGTATTCAGGGGTGCCTGCAGAGCAATATGCTTTTGTCAACCGGGCTACCGGTCCCTACTGGTGGGCATACTGGATTATGATGACCTGTAATGTCGTGTCTCCCCAGCTGTTCTGGTTTAAGAAGATCCGGACAAGCCTGTGGGCCACGTTCATACTGTCGATCGTTGTGAACATCGGGATGTGGTTTGAGCGGTTCGTTATCATCGTCACTTCACTGCACCGGGATTTTCTCCCGTCAAGCTGGGCGATGTTCAGACCGACCTTGTATGATGTAGGAGACTATCTGTTCTCGATAGGGTTCTTCTTTACGGCTTTTTTCCTGTTTGCCAAGTTTTTCCCGATGATCAACATGGCGGAGGTGAAAGGCATTATTAAATCTTCCTCAACTTCTAAAAAAAGTATCAAATAAATGGAAGCGAATAAACGATTTCTTGTTGGCGTGTATAGCGATGAAGATGTGCTGCTGAAAGCAGTCAGGAAAATCCGTAGTGCAGAAGTGAAGATCCATGAAGTATTTTCTCCATTCCCTGTACATGGAATGGACGATGCTTTGGGCTATAAACGGTCACGATTGCCTCAGGCAGCATTTCTGTTTGGCGCATTGGGAACCATACTGGCGCTTACCATGCAGTACTGGATGCTTGGTGTCGACTGGCCCATGATCATTGGCGGTAAGAACTTTGCTTCCTTGCCACCCTTTATACCGGTAACATTCGAACTGACTGTGTTGCTTAGTGCGCTTGGTATGGTCGGTACTTTTATGATCGTGAGCGATCTGAAGCCCTATAAGAAACCCAGGATCTTTGATATACGGATCACGGATGACAAGCATGTGATCGCGATCGATCTGGATCTGAACAGTTTGTCAAAACAAGAACTTGACAGTATCCTGAAGGAATCGGGAGCTGAGGAAGTAAATGAGAAAATATTTGAATAAAAATAAAAGCAATGATAAAAAATACTATCTATCGTCTGTTTTTTATCTTATTGGTGACATACCTGGTCTCCTGCAGGGCCAAAGATGACAATCCGGGGCTCGAATATGCGCCGAATATGTACCATTCGGTACCTTACGAGGGGCTGAGTCAGATCACGGATAAGGATCAGGGAAAATGGCTGAGCAGCAGAGAAGACGGACAGGGTGAATATTACAATTCGAATATCTACAATCCGCACAATATGAACATGAGGACACCTCCTGAACATACAGTGCCAAGATCAAAAGATGGTTTTCTGCCCTACAGATTGCCGAAAGACAGCCTTGACTATGCTGCGACACATGTATTTAATCCCCTCGATTCTACTGTGGAGGTTGTTGCTCAGGGGAAAGAACTGTTTTCTATCTATTGCATGGCCTGTCATGGTGAGAAAGGTGACGGCAAAGGACCAATATCAGAAGTATTTGCAGGGATCCCTGCATACAATAAAGGCAGGGTACAGACACTTCCCGAAGGGCATATATTTCACGTGATCACGCATGGTAAAAACCTGATGGGAGCACATGGATCCATGATCGGGATCGAAGAACGGTGGAAGATCGTTCGCTATGTCCAGACATTACAAAATCAACAGTAAGACTTAATACGAGCATGAACATACCTGAGAATAAATTCGTTTTTACGTCACAAACCAAAAAGAAACTCTACATCGCCGTGTTTGCCGGGTTGGTCCTTGCAGTTCTTGGGATCCTGGTTATTGCGTTTGGCGGACACGGTACGGAAGAAGGATCTCATTTTCACTGGATCAACCGGGTTTGGGTGAATCTTTGGATAAATAACGTGTATTTTACCGGCATCGCCATTACTGGCGTGTTGTTTGTGGCAATTCAATATGCTTCTCAGGCCGGATGGTCGGCGTACATCAAAAGGATTCCGGAAGCGTTTGGCGGATGGCTGCCGTATGCGCTTGTACTTATGCTGGTGATATTTGCACTCGGCAATTTCACTTCCCATTTTCATATATTTCACTGGCTTGATCATTCGCTCACAGATGAAAGCAACCCCAACTATGATCCGATCATTGCAGGAAAAACAGCCTACCTCAATTTGCCGTTTTACCTGATCAGGATGGTGCTCTACTTTGGGCTCTGGATCTTTATGTTTACAAAATTACGGAAACTCTCCGTTGACGAAGATCTTAAAGGAGGTGTTAAATACTGGAGCAGGATGCGGGTTACATCTACGATATTTATCATCATTTTTGCTGTTACTTCTTCAACAGCAGCATGGGACTGGGTGCTGTCGATTGATACACACTGGTTCAGCACCATGTTTGGCTGGTATATGTTTTCCAGCTGGTTTGTTGCAGGACTAGCTGCCATTACCTGGATCGTGATCCTGCTGCGGGAAAAAGGATACCTGATGCATTTGAATTCCAGTCATTTACATGATCTCGGTAAATATATTTTTGCATTCAGTATTTTCTGGGCTTACATATGGTTTTCACAGTTCCTGCTTATCTACTACGCAAACATCCCGGAAGAATCTGTTTACTTTGTTGAACGGTTACAAAGCGGTCAGTACGGCTGGGTGTTTTTTCTTAACATATTTTTAAACTTTCTTTTCCCTTTTCTGGTTCTAATGACGAGAGATGCTAAACGTCATACGATATTCCTGAAAATTGTGTGTCCTGTGGTCCTGATCGGTCACTGGGTCGATTTCTATCTGATGATAACGCCCGGCACGTTGCAGGAAAATGGCGGAATAGGCATGCTTGAATTAGGTGTTGCAGGAATATTTGCAGCAGGATTTATATTTGTTGTATTCAAAACGTTAACAAAAGCTTCGCTGGTAGCGAAAAATCATCCGATGCTGGAGGAAAGCCTTCATCATCATATTTAGAGGGCACCAGGTGCCTCAAGAGCCGGTTTAGACTTCCGGTACTTAAAGAAAACATATTATTCTAATATAATTATGATTGGATTTGCGATTACAGTCGGGATATTCCTTGTTTTGGCTATAATCTTATTGGTGTTTCGGCTGCATACACTGGTAAGCGTAATGAAAGGAAATGACAAGAAGGTTGGAAATGGACTGAATAAAACCAATGCAGCACTGTTTATGATCTTCCTGATCGTAGGGATGATCGTCTTCTTCTGGTATTCGATCAAAAATTTTGATTTGTACCACATCCCCATTGCCTCGGAACACGGAGTGACTACGGACCGGCTTTTCTGGATCACAATGGCCATCACAGGGATCGTCTTTGTCATTACCCAGATATTGCTGTTTTACTTTTCCTACAAGTATCAGCACAGCCCAAAACGGGAAGCTTTGTTCTTTCCTGATAACAATAAACTTGAATTTCTCTGGACCCTTGTTCCGGCACTTGTACTCACTGTTTTGGTGGTCTACGGGCTAATGGTTTGGAATAAAGTAATGGCTCCGGCACCGAAAGAAGCAGAGATAATTGAGGTTATGGGATTCCAGTTTGCCTGGAAAGTACGGTATCCGGGGAAAGACAATAAGCTTGGGGCATACGATTTCAGGGAGATTGATGCTGTAAACCTCTTTGGAATGGACCTGAGTGATAAAGCGTGTTACGACGATTTTGTTCCCAGGGAGATGCATCTGCCCAAAGGTAAACCGGTTGAGTTCAGGATACGGGCAAGGGATGTGCTGCACAGTGTGTTTGCACCTCATTTCAGACTTAAAATGGATGCTGTTCCGGGGATGCCGACACGGTTTTGGTTTGTGCCGACAAAAACAACTGAAGAGATGCGAAAAGAAACCGGTAATCCGGATTTTAACTATGAGATTGCCTGTACAGAAGTATGCGGCAGAGGTCATTTCTCCATGCGGCTTATTGTTGTTGTGGACGAACCATCGGAATATGAAAAATGGAAATCCGAACAGGAGCCCTGGCTGGCAAAAAATCCGGAATACATGACCAAAGTGCCTGAAAAACTCAGGGAAGTGGCACTTATAAAATCAGATTTTGAGAAAACAAAGGTAAATTAATACGGCAGGAGTTTATTTCTGCCATAAGAACATAATAGTACAAACATATGGCTTCAACGGTAATACAAGAGGAGGCACATCACATCTCAGAGGAGGAAGTCCACGAACACAGTGAGAATTTTATTACGAAATACATATTCTCCACGGATCATAAAACAATTGCGAAGCAGTACCTGTTTACCGGGATCTTCTGGGCGCTGATTGGAGGAGGATTATCTCTGATCTTCCGGCTTCAGCTCGGCTTTCCGGGGATAAACCTCGAATGGCTGCGGCCGTTGCTTGGCAAATGGATCACCGACACCGGTCAGCTCGATCCGGAGTTTTACCTGGCACTGGTAACGATGCACGGCACCATCATGGTGTTTTTTGTGCTTACCGCCGGTCTCAGCGGAACCTTCAGCAATTTCCTGATACCCCTGCAAATAGGTGCACGGGATATGGCATCGGGCTTTATGAATATGCTTTCATACTGGCTGTTCTTTGCATCCAGTGTGGTCATGTTCATATCGCTCTTTATCGAGACAGGTCCTGCTGCTGGGGGCTGGGTGATTTATCCACCCTTAAGCGCCCTGCCACAGGCAATATCCGGCTCAGGATTGGGGATGACGTTGTGGCTGGTAGCCATGGCGCTGTTCATTGCTTCGACCTTGCTGGGAGGGATCAACTACATCACTACGATCATAAATCTTCGTACACAGGGGATGTCATTCCTGAAACTTCCGCTTACCATCTGGTCCTTCTTTCTTACGGCCATCATCGGGCTTTTGTCCTTCCCGGTGTTGCTGGGAGCTGCATTGTTGCTGATCTTCGACCGTAGTTTTGGTACCAGTTTCTTCCTGTCGGATATTTTTATCGCGGGAGAGGCGTTGCCAAATATGGGAGGGAGCCCGATATTGTTCCAGCACCTCTTTTGGTTTCTGGGACATCCGGAAGTGTATATCGTGTTGCTGCCTGCGCTGGGAATTACCTCAGAGATCATTGCCACAAACAGCCGGAAGCCAATCTTCGGGTATAAAGCCATGATCATCTCCATGCTGGGGATCACTGTTCTTTCATTTGTCGTATGGGCACACCATATGTTTGTGAGTGGGCTAAACCCGTTCCTCGGATCGATATTTATGTTGTTAACCCTCATAATTGCCGTGCCTTCAGCAGTGAAGGTATTCAATTATCTTACAACCCTCTGGAAAGGCAATATTCGATTTACACCTGCCATGTTGTTCTCCATAGGGCTGGTGTCTTTCTTCATTTCCGGAGGACTAACAGGCATCTTTCTTGGCAATTCGGCTATTGATATCCAGTTGCATGACACCTATTTCGTTGTAGCACATTTTCACCTTGTGATGGGCAGTGCGGCATTCTTTGGGATGCTGGCAGGGGTGTATCACTGGTTTCCCAAGATGTTTGGCCGTATGATGGATGCCCGGCTTGGGTATATCCATTTCTGGCTGTCGTTTATCGGGATTTACCTTGTGTTCTTCCCGATGCATTACATTGGTATAGCAGGATTTCCAAGAAGATATTATTCGTTTACAAACTTTGACGCATTCAGTTCTTTTGTGGATCTGAATGCGTTTGTTAGTATTGCGGCGATTGTAACGTTTGCAGCACAGTTTCTGTTTCTGTTCAACTTCATATACAGCATTTACAAAGGAAGGAAAGCAACAGAAAACCCGTGGAGTTCCAACACTTTGGAATGGACCACTCCGGTATTGCCGGGACACGGGAACTGGCCGGGACAGATACCATACGTGTATCGATGGCCGTATGATTATAGCAAACCGGGAGCAGGAGAGGACTTTATCCCTCAGAATGTTCCGTTTTCCGAAACAAAATCATCCAACCTGTCACACGAGAAGGATGATGCAGATGAAGAAAAAGCATAATGTTACCAAAAAAGAAATACCGGTTCTTTAAACGATTAAGTCTTATTACGCTTATATCGGTATATGCACTGATCCTGATTGGCGGGATTGTGCGGAGTACCGGATCGGGGATGGGATGCCCGGACTGGCCGAAATGTTTCGGGAGCTACATTCCGCCTACAGACGAAAGTCAGCTTCCGGAAGGATATAAAGAAACATATGTTCAGATCAGAAAGCAGAAAAACCAGCGTTTTGCCGGTTATCTTAGCGCTTTGGGCATGCACAACAAAGCCGAAAGGATCCTTCATAATGGAGATGTGCATGCCGAGACAGGGTTTAACGCATTTAACACCTGGACGGAATACATTAATCGTCTTGTCGGAGCAGCAATTGGGTTCCTGATATTTGGCATGGTAGTGAGTTCAGCATTTCTGATGAAACAGGACAAAGGATTATTTGTCTACTCATTGCTTGCCTTTTTACTGGTTGGTTTCCAGGGGTGGATAGGATCAGTGGTCGTATCCACCAACCTTATGCCCTGGCTCATCTCTGTGCATATGGTACTGGCGTTGATTATTGTACTGTTGCTGATATACATCAACTTCAGAGCTCGTTCCAAAAAGGTGGTTATTCAAAGCTTTGGGAACAAAAAGTTGATACAGAAGTTGATATTTACAGGACTGTTGTTTATGACAGTTCAGATCGTCCTTGGTACACAGGTCAGGGAAAGCATTGATGTAATTGCAGCAGAACTTACAGAAGCATTCAGGGATAGCTGGGTGAGCCGGCTGGGAGTGGTTTACCTGGTACACCGGTCATTTTCCCTGGTAATAATGCTGTTGTTCGGCTGGTTATTTTACCAGCTCCTGAAAGACCGGCAGGAAGATAAACGGTTGATCAGGACCGGCAAATACCTGTTGA
>JBNKDZ010000603.1:0-11612 GCA_050288525.1 Cyclobacteriaceae bacterium | reverse complement strand
CGTAATCCCGGCTTATCGGATATTGACCTGAATAATTATGCTTTTTCATTTATTGGAAAAAAAGCACAGGCCTTATTGAGTGCTTATTTAAATAACCAGGACACCACCTATTTAAAAGCCTCTTTGTCAACATTTTTGCTCGCCGATAGTGCTTTAAGTGAACACCGGAACAAGTATCTTCTTGAAAACGATGAGCTTTGGTTAGCCAAAGAAGCAAAAGAATACATTGATGCTGCAATTAATTGCACCTATGAACTATTTAATCGCACGAAAAATCAGAAATACCTGAATATTCTCTTCGGATTCATTGAAAAAAACAATGCCCGAATTTTATTAAAAACGCTTTCAAATCTGGATAATTTAAATATTTCAGGTGTTCCGGACAGCATAATAAATAAGCGGATGTATCTGAACATGCAATTTTTACAAATGCAGGATAAATTAAAAAAAGAGGAGCATGAAAAAGAAAAAGACGCCATCCGAAGCCACCTGTATACCATTATCCGAGATCAGGAAAAATTGGAAAAACATCTTGAATTAACCTATCCCAAATATTACAGGGCACGAAACATCAAAGACACATTGCAACTTCATCATTTGCAGCATTTTTCAAAAAAGTATCAAACAGCTATTGTTCAGTACAAATACCTGGAGAATTCTCTTTTTATAATTAATACGCTTCCCGACACTTCCATTATTATAAAGATCAATTCAATACAAAAACTCTCAGGGGATATCGGACTTTTAAGGTCTGTGTTATTAAACAGCAATCCGTTTGACCTCAATCAATACGAAGATTTTATAAATTCTTCCTATTCGATATACCGTCAGATTATGATGCCGGTAATAGATCACATTAATTCGAATAACAATAAAATATCAAGTATTTCCATCATTCCTGACGGGGACCTGTCACTTATCCCTTTTGAATGTTTAATAAGTGAGATCCCTGAAATAACGCGCACTCCCAATTATAAAGCACTTAAATATCTGGTCAGAACATATCCGATACACTACAATTATTCGGCTAATTTTCTTTTTCATGAAAAATATTATCGGATCAGATCTCTCCCCTATAGCATTATTGGCTTTGCCTATAACGAGTTAAATACTGAAAATCACCCTAACTTAAAGAAACTGACAGGCACACTTAAGGAAATGTCCGTAATAAAAAAATATTCTGATACAAGAGTATTTAATGAAGAAGAGGCTACCGAGACAAATTTTAAAACGTTTGCAGACAAAGCTCATATTCTTCATATTGGCATCCATGGAATCGCTTCAAATCAGGAAGAGAAATACAACTCGGAACTATTATTCAACCGCAATGAATCGGACACCATTAATGATGGAAATCTTTATATTTATGAGTTATATAATATGAAATTAAATGCCAGGCTGTCTGTGTTAAGTGCTTGTGAATCGGGAGTCGGAAGTCTTGAAACCGGTGAAGGGGTATATAGTATGGCCAGAGGATTTTTTTATGCCGGTTGTCCATCCGTGATTATGAGTTTATGGAAAATAAACGATCAATCCAATACGCTCCTTATGGCCAGTTTTTATAATGAAATTGAAAAAGGGAAAAGCATTAATAATGCATTACGCAATGCTAAACTAAATTACCTGGATCATGCAGATGAAATCACATCACATCCCTCAAATTGGGCTCCGATGGTGCTTTTAGGGAATAACAGCACCTTAAAAATACAAAAAACGAGTCCTAATTACATTCGCTACATCTTACTTATAGCAGCTGTTATAATTATTATAATTACGACTCGTTATGTTGTAAGGAAAAAAATTAAAATCAGATAAAATACATCTGATTCCAATCATCCTAACAACCACACCCACATATGAACAACTGATACAACACCCATATTGCTATGGAAATTCCACCAGCGCCTATTCCCAGGGATTTCGTATATTTCACCCATGGTGGTAAAATAGGATCTTTCGGATTTGGAGGCATAATTTCTTTGTTTTAGTGGTCAAAATTTATGATCACTGCATTAAATGCATGATTCCATGCGTTCTATTCATCCTTCATATCAGAAGAAAACATTCTTTTCAACATTTTCCCCATGGATGTAAATGGTCTGAATATTGCTAATGCAAACTTTTTTATCCAAGGGGGTAAAATCGGATCTTTAGGATTTGGTGGCATAACTTATTATGATTGGGGTTTAACATATATTAAATGTACTAATTCTGAATGTCATTTAAAAGCTTTAAGGCTTTTGGTCCGTAGGAATCTGTACTGGTACTAAGTCTTTTCAGCACATTACGCGACGCATCAATATCATTTTTAAACAGATAACATAGCGCCATATACCATTGCGACTGTGATTTGAAGATCCCATGCATTTCAATAAGGCCTTCATACAACACAATTGCCTTGTCAAATTCTCCTATAGCCTGGTATGCACTGGCGAGATAAAACCTGGTATATTCATCCTGATCTTCAACAGATAATCCCTCGAACAATTGGATGCTTTTATCATAATCTCCTGCCTGATATAAATGAAAAGCTTCTTCAGCATTTGTTAGTTCAGCTGTTTTTTCCTCAGGAGATCTTTTAGTGATATAGACAGTGGCAGGATACGGTTCATAATATGCTTCTGCTAATTGTTGAACATCGTGTCCCGGGCCTCCAAATATGTAAAAAATCATTACAGCAATCAATGCCACGCTGGCTGCCAGATAATACAATCCTCTCGGGAATAGTTTTCTGGTTTTTGTTGCTTTAGTTTCATTACTTTCAAGGTCGTTTTCCAGTTGTTGTAAATGTTGAATAAGGTCCTTTCTTCCGGAGATCCTGATCCCTTTTATCAGAATGTTGTAAGCATCCATTCTCTTGCTGAATTCTGCATCTTCAGTAAGTCTGGACTCAATCATTCTTTGGTCATTCTCATCCAACGTCCCTGACAAATAATTCTCAATTAATTGTATATCTTCTTCCTCCGGTCTCATGACTCTTCTCTATTTATGGCATTGAGCTCCTGATTAAAGAGCTTTTTAAGCCGTTGTAAACACTTATACTTTAAATTTTTCACTGTATCGGCATTTTTATAATCCATTAGTTCGGCGATATCAGCCATCGATTTTTTATGGTAATAATATTGCTGTAACAATTTTCTGCAGGGATCACCAAGCTTGGATATCGCCTGCTCAACAAGTACAAGGTTTTGTTCGTGTTCCTCATCAAATGAAAACAGATCAATATTTTCTATAATGTTTTCATCTTCCATTGATTGTACCCTGTTCTTGTCTCTTATACTTTCCAGCAACTTATTTTTTCCTATCGCAAACAGATAGGTTTTCACCTGGCTTCTGAACTCTGTTATCTTCCCTGACATGATATTCTCATAGAAAATAACAATGCTCTGCTGGTAAACTTCTTTAGCATCATCAAATGAACAAGAAAAATTTCTCCTGGCCCATGACAAAAACTCATCACGATTGGCTTTGTAAATCTTTTCTATCTCTTGCTCACCGTTATTTCGGATCTTTTCGACCACTGAACAATTGTTCATTCTCTTTCTAATGATTATTTTTAAGAATTGTAACCCATCTTCACTGTTATTTTTCACAAAACAAATTATTTTTTTGGTGAATAGGGATGTTTTGCACAGATGAATTATTTATGAATTTCTAAATATAACACTATACAAAAAGAGCATGCAAGCTATTGCCATAAAATTTATATCTCCCCTGATTTAAGTTTTATCACTCAATTACATTTCGCCGGATAAGACCCACATAACCGGTAAGCCTCATTACCTGTTATATTCATGTATTGAATTATGAATTATTGAGAAATCTGAATTTGTTGGGTTACTTATTGCCACCTCTTACAATAACTATTGAATTTACAGAACAATCCATGAATATAAATCATTGTGGAAAAGTTCTGTTTTCCGGAACGATACAAATACAAATTTCTTAATCCGTTTTTATCAGGATATAAGAAATTATACGATACCGCATAGATGGATAAGTGGTTTAATTGGATTGTGGTCATCTGCCTGAAAGATCTCTTTTCAGTAGATGACCCTTTCATTTTTACAGGAAAACCCTTTTTGTCCCACCTCCCAAAAGGTATTAAAGGATCAATCGGTATTTCTGGGGGATATAGAAATTTTAACAAATCTAAAAAGGAAGAAATACAGAGTCGTGTGATGTGAAATAATCAAAAAACGCTGTCCGGAGTTTAACATAGCGTAACTCCGGATCGTAAATGATACCAGGATCTGTGATCCGGCAATATATCGTCCATTTCGAATTCTTTATTGCTAATTTAAAAATCCGAAATCATACCTTCTGCTACCATAATTACGAATTTATAGTTTTCCCATTGGTTTTGTATTGTTCGATGTGAACGGAACAAAGATCCTGTTTCTCATTTATTGTAGTTACGCACGGCACACCTACTGACAGCGATGGGTCAGTTGCGCTGTGCTCTTTGCCCTTTGCCTTACGAATATTTTCTTAAGATGAACAATTTATTTTTCTACCTCTCCCCCGGATTTACAGGCGAATCCTAAATAAATGTCGATACTTTTGTGAATTATTTTTATCAATTATACTATTCGTTTTATAAAAATTATATAACTTTGTTTAACAAAGTACTTTTACGATATGGATAACGATAAAAACTATCTGGAAGATATTAAAGAGATCCGTTCGCTTATGGAACGGTCCACCCGTTTTATCTCACTAAGCGGGCTGTCCGGTGTAATGGCAGGAATCTATGCGCTGATCGGATCTGTAGTAGCCTATAAAATAGTGTACATCGGTTATGGATTGTTCTCCTACAGAAAATACTTTGTCAGTGATAATATCATCATCGTCAAACTTTTATTGATTGCCGGAGCGGTTTTAATTACCGCATTAACGACAGGTTTCTGGCTTACTCAGCGTAAAGCATCAAAAGACCGGAAAAAATTATGGGATCCTGCTTCGAAAAGGCTGATAATAAATCTGCTCATACCTCTGATGACCGGAGGGATCTTTATTATTATCCTGTTGCTACGGGAAGAATATGCTATTATTGCACCTTCCTGTCTTCTTTTCTATGGTCTTGCTCTTATTAATGCCAGTAAATATACCCTGGATGATATCCGGTTTCTAGGAATAAGTGAGATCCTGACCGGTTTGTTGTGTGCAATCTTTCCCGGCTTCGGACTTCTGTTCTGGGCCTTCGGATTCGGAATTTTGCACATTGTTTATGGTACGATCATGCATTTAAAGTATTCTTAGTGAAAGATCTGATTTCAAAACTTGATAAAGCATTTGATAATAAAATCAGATTGGGAATAATGTCGGTACTTGTTTCCAATACAGAGGTGGATTTTAATACCCTGAAATCCCTGCTCGAAGTAACGGATGGAAACCTGGCAAGCCATTTAAAAGCTTTAGAGAAAGAAGAATATATACTGGTTAAAAAACAATTTATCGGAAGAAAGCCGAATACCAGATATCAGGCATCTGACCGGGGGATCAAAGCGTTTTCCGAACACCTTGACGCCCTGGAAAAACTGATATCCCGACAAAAAGAATAATTTTTTTATTACTACACTTTGAATTACAAAGTTCTTTTATAAAACAAATTTATTATGGAAACACAAGAAAAAAACTTTATTGAACGGGTCAACGAGAGCTTATCTCAATCGATTACGATTAAATTGCTTTCAGTCGGCATACTGATATTATTGCTGCTTATTCCGCAGTCAATGATTGAAAGCCTGATTCGCGAAAGAGAAAACAGAATGGTTGAAGCAATCAACGAGGTATCCGATAAATGGTCCGGTGAACAGACGATAACCGGACCTATCATCACGATTCCATATGAAAAACTGTACCGTACCTCCACTGGAAATATCGGAACAGAATATCACAATGCTTATTTACTGAGTCATGAGTTGGATATTCAGAGTGAAGTATTACCTGAAAAAAGGCATCGGGGTATTTATGATGTGGTGGTTTACAATACGCACCTCATCATTAAAGGATCCTTCAAGCCCGACTTCGAAGCGTTGGGTATTGAAGCCAATGAAATCAAATGGAAAGAAATAACAGTTAACCTGGGGATTGACGATCTCAGGGGTATTGTAGAAGAAAATGTACAACTTACATGGAACAACAAAAAAACCCCTTTCAACCCGGGAGTAAGCCGGAATGATATGATCTCCTCCGGTATTCACGCCATACTCCCGGTAAAAACCATCGACTCGCTGTCAGGGGAATTTTCGATTTCCCTCAAATTGCGGGGCAGTGAAAACCTGTTTTTCATTCCCACAGGAAAAGAAACCAACGTTCGTATGACCTCCGTCTGGAATGACCCAAGTTTTACAGGCGCATTTTTGCCCAATGAAAGCGATATAACAAACGACGGTTTTTCAGCATCCTGGAAAGTTTTACATTTTAACCGAAACTACCCACAGCAATGGACTGATTCAAAATACAATTTCCGGGAATCATCTTTCGGAGTTAATTTATTTGTTACCACCGGTAATTATCAAAAAACTTCCAGAAGCTCCAAATATGCGATCCTGGTAATAAGTTTGTCCTTCCTGATCTTCTTCCTGGTAGAAGTCACTCAAAAACTCAGGATCCATCCGTTCCAGTACATTCTTATCGGTCTCGGGTTAATAATCTTCTATGCGTTGTTATTGAGCATTTCTGAGCACATCGGGTTTAATCCGGCCTATATCATCGCATCTGCATCCGTGATTGGTTTGATTACGCTCTATTCCTTATCTGTCTTGCGTAAAACAATGTTCTCGCTTTTACTGATGCTGTTCCTGTCGTTTATCTACGGATTCATTTACATCATAATACAATTGGAAACATACGCCCTCCTAGTAGGAAGTGCAGGATTGTTTATCATCATTGCCCTTACCATGTATGGCACCCGGAACATCAACTGGTACAATGACCGTAAAGAGCGGGGTGCTTAGTTAAGTAAAGCAAAAGCGGTAAGAGAAATAATAGTACTCTTACCGCTTTTGGTATTTACATTTGTGCTTTGCCCTGTCTCTATGCTAAACCTCCCTGCTCCTGTTTCCTTCCAATCTTTCCTTTTTCCGTTGCAGCCGTTCCTCTTCCTTCTTCCGCTCTCGTTCTTCCACCATTTCAGGGGTTGTTTTCCAGCGTTCATGCATCCATACCCACTGTGTCGGGTTTTTCATAATGATGTCTTCTATGACGCTATGGAAATTCTCGGTGTTTGTCTGGATGTCGCTTTTCCTGTCGTCCGTACGCACAATATCGATTTCAGGCGAACAATAAAACCGGTATTTTCCTTCCGGTGTTCTTAAATTGGCAACAGCTACTACCGGAGCATTGCTGTCGAGTGCCATCATGGCTGCGCCAATAGGCGTGTAGGCTGGTTTTCCATAAAATTTCACAAACGTACTTTTTACACTCGTATCCTGATCGATCAGGATCCCGACGAAATTATGTTCTTTCAGCACTTTCAGAATGGTTCGGTAGGAAGTGCCCCGTTCGATCATCTTCACTCCCAGTTGTTCCCTTGAACTCATTAAGAGGGTATTCAGCCGATCGTTTTTTAGTGGTTTACCAATTGCAGCTGAGTTAAAACCGAGGCGTGGAAGTGTTTGTGGTATGGTTTCCCAACAACCGATATGAGCTACAAGCATCACGACGCCTTCGCCTTTTGAATAGGCACTTTTGAGGTTATCCATACCATCAATAATCACATTACTGAAGTATTTTTCGTTGGATTTTACATCAAGCTTAATGGCCAGCTCTGCAGCAGATCTGCCAAGGTTCTTAAATACTTCTTTGGCCATAGCCCGGATCTCCTCAGGACTTTTTTCTTTGCCATACGCAATGGTAAGATTGTGTATTGTCTTTTCCCGTTCTTTTCCAATCAGATAGAAAGCAATTCGCGCTAAAAAAGTAAACAAAGCAGTCGTCATGCCCCACGGCAATATTTTTATTATTACCTGAAGCACGCGGATTAACGCTATTAACAAAGGATATTTTACAGATCTCTTCAGTTCTTTCCAGCTCATGAAATTATATTTTCGGCAAAAATACAGATTATAACCGTGTGAGCGTAAAAAAATTGATGAATATTGACTAAAGACCATATCCGGATCAGTCGGTAAATATGGGGAAGGAGAGAAAATAAACGTGTACCGAAAGGCAAAGAGCACAGCGCAAAGCGTTTTATTCCCGAACATTCAGGTGTCTACTGATTGACTAAGAATTATTTAAGCTTTTAATGCAGAGTAAGAAGCACTAAGATCCACAGTTTCAGTTGATCTTAATCCTATGCCTTTTTTGCTCAAATCTCCGAAAATTCGGATTAATACCTTATTCCTTTATCATCGTCAGAGCCATTTTAAAGCGATCGATGGCCTTTAGAGCGTGGGGTATATTGGCCGGCATTATTATAATTTCGCCTTCATTTAAAATATAATCGTTCTGATCAATGGTAATCCTGACTGTTCCTTCCAGTACCTGTACCAATGCATCAAACGGCGCAGTATGTTCGCTCAGGCCCTGATCTTTGTCAAAAGCAAACAAGGTGACATTTCCTCCCTTGTTCTTCATTAACTGCTTACTGACAACTCCACCGGCTGCATAATCCACACAATTCTTTAACGAATAAATAGCCGAATATTCAAATGCGCTTTCATTCATGATAAATGATTTTTTAATTTAAATACAATACCAATAAAACACAGGAAAATCTTGTCAATAGAAATCATTGACAATCATATAAGAAGAAGTACCCAGAACAGGAGTCGAACCTGCACATCCTTGCGGACACTGGTCCCTGAAACCAGCGCGTCTACCAATTCCGCCATCTGGGCATAATGCAATGAACTAAGGTGGTCTTTTTCAAACCGGAGTGCAATATTATTCAAAAACTGCAATTATTAAAAGAAGTACAGAAAGTATTTTTTACAAATACCGGCATGATCACCATAAAGTGTCTTTTTGATTAAAATCAGACGGGCCTGGAGGAAAATTTACTCAGGGAAAAAGGAGTCCAAAACAGCACAACAAGAAATTACAGGATCTATTAAAAGGTCATATTTACATTTATGTAGATGTAAAGAAAAAATCCTACATAAATGTAGTAAAACAGCCTTTCCTGATAACGCTAAAGCATTCATTTACTGACCATTAGCAAACATGGCACGCGCATTGATAAGCTTGTTGGCAAGTTCAATTATTTAATAGAGAGCCATGAAGATTATTATTCCTGTAACAGAGATTGAGAATAAGGACAATGTCAGAGTCCGTGGGTTACACAATGCCGAGTACTTGTGTGTTTATGATTGTGAGGAACGTTCGTATGAGTGGTTTCTTACCGAAGAAATAAGTAAAAAACCGGGAAACCTGAGCATCGAACTGCGACGAAAGGGCATTGACACCATTATTAGCCGGGATATGCCGATCATGGCATTGGGACTGTTTGTTGAGAGTGGGTTTAAAATTCTCCAGGCACAGAGCGAAAGTGTGGCTGAAAACATTGAGATGTTCAGCAAAAATGAACTGAAACCCTTCACAGCATTAACTGCCCTGATGAGTACTGCCTGTACCAGTTCGTGTTCATCATGCAGCAGCACTACCTGCAATTGATTGTTAACAAAACAGAACCTGCCATGAAATACCGGAACATTGAATTAATACGTGAGATCATTAGCAAGGCTGTTGGAGTAGATATATCCTATGCGTATGATGACCTTGTGTTTCCCGATCATGCTTCATTCATCCTTCAGTTTGATGATAAAAACGATAAAAACATTTTTTACCATTTCCATCGGGATTGTGACGAGGAAGAGCAAAAGCAAATATTCGAACGGCTGAGTGCTTCCTGCGGGGAAAACAATTACCTGTTGGTGTCAAAAAATTCTTTTTTCCTTGAGCAAAAGGGAGAAGAGATCGAAATTCATTTCTCATAAAAAAAGAGACCTCTTAAATTTAAGAAGTCTCTTTGGAGTACCGAAGGAGGGAATCGAACCCTCACTCCCGAAGGAACACGAGTTTGAGTCGTGCGCGTCTACCAGTTCCGCCACTTCGGCTTTCTTTGGGGGCACAATAATATTCAAAAAGGAAGATTTTTAAAAACTTATTTCAATAATTCTCTCCATTCACATTTTATTTTTTACATACATACATTCCGGCACCATAATTAATGAATAAAAAAATGCCATTATATGGAGCCTACCGGATCAATTATGTATTTTAGTACCATGTTTGATTACTGTACTTTTAACTATTAAAAAAATGAAACTACATTATTTCTTTTTCCTTTCTTTTTTTGCTCTGATCAATTGCGATACAAAAAATAACATATCCGAGCAAACAATTGTGCCTGATACAACCTCAGACTATAAAGGTGCCTATTTTACCGATGAATATCCCAATGCGCTTAAAGAAGTACTGGGGAAAACAGACGAAGAGATAAATACACGCATCAACCTGGCCTGGAACCAGCTTTTCCACGGTAATCCGGCTAATCAAACTGTCTACTACGAAGTTGGTCCTGACATGGCCTATATTAAAGACATTATCCACAATGATGTACGCAGTGAGGGAATGTCGTACGGTATGATGATTGCCGTACAACTCAACAAAAAAGAAGAATTTGACCGGTTATGGAAATGGGCCAAAACATATATGCAGCATCAGGAAGAACCCCGAAAAGGCTATTTTGCCTGGCAGGCGAATGAAGATGGTTCGATCATTGATCACAACAGTGCATCTGATGGTGAAGAATGGATCGTAACCGCCCTATTCTTTGCTTCAGCAAGATGGGGAGACGGGACAGGAATTTATGACTACAATACCGAAGCTCAATACATTCTTGATGCCATGCTTAGCAAAGAAGATTCATCCGAATCAGACAAAGTCATAACCAATATGTTTGATAAAAAAGAAAAAATGGTGGTATTTGTTCCCGTTGGCAATGCCGATAATTTTACCGATCCCTCTTATCATGTACCCCATTTTTACGAATTATGGGCATTATGGGCTGACAGCAACAACGATTTCTGGAATGAGGTAGTTTCTGTAAGCAGGGAATACCTAAAAAATGCCGTACATCAAAAAACAGGTCTCGCCGCCGATTATTCGTTATTTGACGGCACACCCCATGCTGCTCCCTGGGGCGGCACCAATGATCGTTTTCAGTACGATGCATGGCGCGTTGGAATGAACATCGCCATGGATTATACGTGGTTTGCCAAAGACGACTGGGCCGTCACCCAAAGCAACAGGATGCTTAACTTCTTTTATTCCGAAGGCGTAAAAACCTACGGACACATTTATACCGTTGATGGAACAAAAGAAAATGACGGGCATAATCCGGGGCTTGTTGCAATGAATGCCGTTGCAACATTGGCCTCTACCAACGATAACCGGGTGGAATTCCTGCAGGATTTCTGGAATACACCCATACCCCAGGCTCAGGGACGTTATTATGATGGTCTTCTCTATATGATGGCACTGTTACAGACAAGTGGTAATTTCAAAATATATGAACCTGACCTGAACCAGGAAGACGAATAGGATTACACATAATTATTTGATTAATAAGAACATGTGATAAAGGTTTTTCACCAATA
>JBNKDZ010000602.1:0-5941 GCA_050288525.1 Cyclobacteriaceae bacterium | reverse complement strand
TAACCTAAAGATAAAGGCAAAGGGTTTGCCTGTTTTATAATGTAATATTTAACAAACTAATTATTATGAAAAAACTATTAATTACACTTGTGGCTGTTGCAGCCGTTTCATTTTCAAGCTATGGTTTTTCAAGGTACTACTTTTGTGATTTTGCGCAGCAATCGAGAAGCGTTAATGTTTACAATGTACAGAAAAATTTCACGAGCGTTATTTTTGCAAAAAGGGAAACAACCAGCAGCAATCCTTATGTACGTTACACTGCGTATAATGAAAATGGCGGCACAATTGAATACAGCTACGTTGGCCCAACCGGTACAGATAAATCAAAAGTATTAACACTTACTTACCGACCAAGTCTTGAGGGATTATACAAGTTTAATTTCTATTTCCGGATGTTTAAACAGGGAGATGTCGGTGCTGTTTATATATGGTGGTAGCTACTAATTTATCAATTCTAACAATCAATTAAAATGAAAAAGTTTCTATTAACAATAACTATAGTAGCTGCTATATCAATTTCAAGCTACGGATTTTCTGCATTCTATCAATGTGGATATCCCCAGAAAAGCATGTCCGAAAATGTTTATGGAGTTCAAAAAAACTTCATTCTAAGCATTTATGTCAAAAGGTCCAATTTTGAATCAATTCCATATTTGCGATATACAGCATATGACGAGTTTGGAAGCAATATTTATTATAATTATGTTTCACCTGGACCGGGAGAATTGACAAAATTTAAGGTAGTAAGAATGCATATTACTATTGAACGTGTAAAAAAGTTCAATTTCTATTTTTCGACATTCAATCCGGGAGATTATGCTTTTGTTAATATATGGTGGTAATTGTTTGAAACACAAAATCAATTAGTAAACATTAAAAAAATAAGATGAAAAAGTTACTATTTACAATCCTCGCCATTGCGGCATTTAGTGTGTCGAGTCAGGCATTCACCAGGTTTCTTCCCTGTACCTATTTGCAGGGATACGTTTCTCAGAATGTGTACAATATTCCGACAACATTCAGAATCACGCTTTATGCTAAACATTCTTCACAGCCCGGAGAAAACGTATATGCAAGATATATCGCATATTCAAGGCAGGGAGCAAATCTTCAGTACAATATGGCAATAGCTTCTATGCCTAATCAGGTATTCAGATGTGATCATGAATATTCTCCTATTCTTGCGGAGATGTATTACATGAATCTTTCATGCAATGCTCAAAACAGGGGAGACTTTGCATATGTCTACCTTCGGTGGTAAATAACATAATTTGTAGATTATATGCCGGAATGAGAAATCGTTCCGGCATTTTTTTTACTCCTCTATTTCAAAAACTGCCGGATAATCGCCTGGCATTGTACAGGTTTTTCAGAAAGCATGGTGTGTCCTGCTTCTTCGATAACCACCAACTTCGATTTAGGAAATAATTTCATATGATCCTTCTGGAAATCCGGGCCAATAATCGTATTGCAGGCTCCGGAAATAAACAGGACAGTATCCTGATATTGCTCTACACCTTCCACAAAGCTTACAACAAATTCTCCCTGATCATTCATCCCTGATTTTCGTATTGCCTCGGATGCAGTCATGCTGCTACGCCAGAAAGGTAGTGAAATGGTATCTGCCTTGCCATTGCAAAAATAGCCGACCATCGGATGATCCTTTACATCCAGATATGGCATATTGGAAAAGATATAGTCCTTTACGGCATCATCATCAGGACCACGAAGGTGTATGGCCTGCATAAAAAGTTTTCCAAAAGCAAAAATATTGCCTGGTGTAAACGATATACTGAATCCATTGGTTCTTTCCATAAAATCCTGCGCTTTCTCAGGAGTAAGAAATCCGGGCTCTGCCAATATGATTCTGTTGACTTTATCAGGATGACGCCCAAGATACGCTGATCCCAGCATGGCACCCCAGGAATGGCCGATTATATGTACTTTTTGGCCCGGAGAGAAGTGGTCAATGACCTTGTCGAGATCTTCGATGGAAGAATCTAGCGTAAGCTCGGATGCATCCACCCTTGGAGACAAACCGGTACCCCTTTGATCATAAAATACCATTTTGTATTGATCCGATAATTTCTTTAACGGCAACAAATATCGAAAATCATTCCCCGGACCGCCATGAAGCACAATCACAACCTGACTGGTGTCTGAACCATATGTTTCAGTATGCAGGATTACGCCATCCAGATTTACATGAGCGATGGTAGAATCCTGAGCAACGGTTTTAGCAACCTTATACCTGCCCGATGTATACATATACAATAAAACAGAAGCTATTATAATGCCGACAAGTACATACAACAGGATTTTTAATACTTTAAAGACCTTTTTCATAGTTTGATATTTGCACAAATATACTGAATCTTTAAGGATTTTCCCGATCAAAAACGATCTGGTCATACACCTTCCGGATCTGACTGGTGATGATATTGGCGGAAAAATTCTGCTCGAAATGCCACCTGATATCTTCAGGATTAAAATTACTGTTTATCATATTCAACATAGCACGAGCCAAAGCTTCCGGATCTTCTCTATCAACAAGAAATCCTGAATCCTTGTTAACCAGATATTCCGGCCCTCCGCATTTTGTGCTGATCACAGGCTTGCCACATGCCATAGCTTCAGCAACAACGATCCCCATAGACTCATGCCGGCTGGCTAGTACAAACGCATCACATGCCTGCATAACATCACGGCATCCTTCCCTATTCAAAGTTCCCAACCATTTCACATGGTGGGTCAGACCAAGATGATGCGCCAGTTTACGGTATTTTTTCAGCAAGAACCCTTCACCTCCAATTCTTAGTTCAACCGGATGCTGTTGAGCAATCAGAGCAAAGGCTTTCAATAAAACATCAATCCCTTTTTGCTCTACGATCCTTCCAATTGTAAGAAAGACAAATCTTTTTTTTGGTTTACTATCTGTCTTCTCAGAGAAGAAATTTTCGTCAACAGGATTGAAGATGACCTTTAAACGGGGAATATTATATCGTTTCATCGATTCTGCCAGTCCCTGACTTACGGCAATGTTCATAGATGATTTATTATACGCTTCCCATAATCTGTTGTTTTTAAGAAACCCCTGATGCGGGAACGGACTCATATGCTCGGTGATGATATAAGGGATCTTAAACTTTTCAGAAAGTCTGGATGCAATAAATCCTGCCGGATAGCCTACATGAGCATGAATTATATCCGGAGTTCCATATTTGTCACAAAACAACTTATAGTTTTGCTCATTCGCTTTCATAATAACTCTCATGTTACCATCAAGCCATTTATTTGTCCAGGTGTATGCAGGAGAAAAAAACACTGTTAGATTTCCTCTATAACTATTAGAATGCGATAGGATTGATGGTTTTCTGAATAACTTTTTCAGGCTTTTAAATGGCTGTCCGGTCCAGAGAAGCAAACGGTCATCATTTTGCCCCCATGTGCTGATGCCAATATTCAGATCCGGGTGATATTCTGAGAGCATACTCGCCTGTTCGCGAATAAAAATTCCTGTCAAATGATCCGTGTAAGAGGGAAACCATGAAGGGATAATGAAGACGTTCATAACAGAAAGGTCGGATTTCTCAGACTATTTTACAAAAGAATTATTTATGCCCGGATTGTATAACCGGTTATAATCCGGCTCTTTGTTTTCAGAATACAGGTCGATTTCAAATTTTTCAATGACATTCAAAATCGAACGAATCTGCGACTTCTTCAACTCCTGCTTCCAGAAGCCTAGCTGATCTTTGTTTTTTATCCGTTGCTCCGCCTGCCTGGTGGAGGAAATGCTGGGAAGATATTGATGATCGTATACAGCTTCAGGGATGGACATGTTCAGATATTCAAATATTCTCCCCATCTCATGATCATATTGGGAAACAAGTCCTTCGTAGGATGTGATTAAATAGGAAGCAGAGGTCTTGGTATTTGACAATATTGATTCTTTCACTTTAATTGCCCACATGAAAGCCAGGTATTCCTCAATTGTTGTGATCTTTTCATAGATGCCGGAATATTTTTTATACACCTCATTGTATCTGAAATCAGGAAGATTATCATCAATATAAGATTCAGAAAACCATTTCATTTTAAGCTGAGAATTTATAACCGCGCAGGGATGCCGTGTCAAAACAATGGATTTAAAATTAAAATGTTTTATTAGCCAATGCATCAATAAATGTCCGTAGTTGATCTTTGAAATATATACACCGGATTTTTTTAGCTTCTTCAGGCCAGTTTCATCATATAAGCCTATTGATTGAGATCTTCCTGATAATATTTCAGTGAACAGATTAACCGCCTCAGGCCATATGGCATTTTCCGGAATAGGTTGTTCATAGTAAAAATTCAGGTCTGCCACACCTTGAACTTTCTTAAAAGCAGGATCAGGTAATGCAGATGTTGATATTATTTTATTTCGCATCAATGGTTCATCGAAATATATGGCTCCTTCAATTGAAGATAGTAATTCTGCTAACCACGTAGATCCTCCCCTCGGATGGCTGAATATGCATAATGTATTCTCTTCATTTATATCTCTGTCTTTATTCTTTTTCAGGAACGGAAGGATATATCTGTATAAAAAATAACGGTCACGTATTATGGTTATAAAATTTTTCATTGCATTCACTTTACCCCGGATTTGTGCCTAATGTAAATTTATAAGACCTTATTTTTATTTGGTAAAATCACGAACAGAATTTATCAAAAAATCAAATAAGCTGCGTGCTTTCCATTGGAAGACATTATAGTGTAAATTATGCCAGTGTTTTATAATGATCGTTTCTCGTTCCTCCCTATCCATATATTCATACATCCAGCGAACTACATTATACAATCTGTTGTCCATAATTTTAAATTTAAAATCCGGATTTTGATCAATGTATTTATATATGTTTTTATCAAAATAATACTGATCACCAAAATGACCCGGCCACATATCGTCATCAGGTTGGGTCATTGCATCTTTTAACCAGAAATCCAAAAAGTCTGAAGTATTTCTCGTTTTACAATATGCAATTACACCTGTATTGAAGTGACCCTTTCTTATATAACCTTTAAATAATGGTGGCTTAACTTTGTAAACGATATCCGGATCATGAGAAATCATCAAGTCGGAATCAGATAATTCGTGGAAAATTGGAGAAAGGTCTCCTTCTATTTTTGTATCAACATCCAGATATAATGTATTTTTAAAGGGTGATTTCAACAAACATAATATTTTTTGTTTATGTGGATTACAATCGTAATTAACAGGAATTACCTGGTTAAAAAGATTTCTGTTAAAACTTTGAATATCAGTAAATAATGTCACATTCAGAGCCGGATTATGCTTTTTTAAAGTTTTAACAGAATAGTAACATTCTTTTAAATGTCGTGTTGATTTCGTACAAAGATAAATTACTCCGTTTGACATGCTTTACTAAATGGTTTCGTGAAAATATAATTATAAAAACTTATATTTCATTCAAAATGAAAAAAGGATGCATCATTTATAGTATTGAAAAAGGACTGCTGGAAAAGTATACATTGTTGTCTATTGCTACACTTAAGAAATTTGGAGGTACATTTTCTGATTTTGACATCTTTTGCGTTCAGCCCCGAAAGGAATTCCCTATATCGGGATCAACAATAGATCAACTCAAAAAATTTGGTGTAAACTTCCTCAACATACCTCTGAATGAAAAATTCAGGTATTACAAACTAGCCAATAAACCGCTGGTTTGTGACTATATTTTCTCCCGTTTCGACTATGACCGGTATATTTTTCTCGATGGTGATACATTAATTTTAAACGAACCAACAGAGCTCCTGGATAACGATGCCGATATTTTCCTTCAAAAAAACTACCGCAGTGGTATTGGAGCAGGAGACAAAGAGGATCCAAACTACCATTACTGGAAATCCTTGTTTAACCTTTTAGATGCAAATA
>JBNKDZ010000601.1:0-4895 GCA_050288525.1 Cyclobacteriaceae bacterium | reverse complement strand
CATAGCCTTCTCTAGTTCATTTTTCGGTGTTTTTTGGGTTTTCTTTTGAAATGCATTCAGTAGAATTACAAGTTTTCCCTTATCAAAACAACAGAAAATACGGTAGATATTTGATTGGTATTCAACTCTGATTTCTAATAATCCATCATATCCCGTCATTGGAGCGAGAAACTTTTTTGGAACATTCTCAACCTGTTTAATCAATTCAAACACATATTGTATTTTCTGCTTAACCCTAATATCTAGTGTTTTATAGAAATCAAGAAAGTATCTGCCATGAAATCTGATTTCTCTATTCATATACGTAAAGTTATCTCAAAAGATAACATTATCAAAAAAAATTATGCAATGATGCCAGTAAAAAGATCAGAAGTCTTTTCTCTGCGCGAGGTTTAGTGAAACGGTTCTCGTGCCGACATACGAATTAATCCGTCGGAACAGGACAATTTTTACTTTTCGGCTGAATAATATGAAAACGGTTCCGGAATTCAGAAGCGTCTCGCTTCGGGCCAGCATGAGTGAATAATAAGCGATTGATAATGCAAATCCAGCAAAAAAAAACTTTCTCTGGCGCGAGGTAAGCGATTGACAATGCAAACCCCAGGCCATGGTTCGTTTCTCATCATAGCCATCAACCTAAGGGGAAAAGAGCAAAAAAATCAACAAAAACCGTCATTCAGAGGCATAACATTTTTTTTAAACCGCACAAATTTGGATAACGTAACTCTGTAATTAAATACAAAAAATCCAATAACAAAAATAATACACAACTCACTGAATATCTTATATTTACACGAAACAAGTCATCGGCTGGAACTTGGCCACAGACCTTGTGACGTAGGAATCTCCATCTGTTTGTAATAGTGCCAGCATTTTGCTATCCTGGTCCTGACTAAAGGAGATTCCTACGTTATAACCGGCAATCATTTCCTGCGTCAATAATTACCGGAAACACCTTTGAATGACGATTTTTTTGTTATTTTTTATAAGCTCCTTCTTAGTCTATTTCTCCAGATCCTGTACCTTTTCTTTGATGGCGCGGATGTGGTCGGGGGTAGTGCCGCAGCAGCCTCCGATGATGTTGGCGCCTGCTTCGATAAGGGCGGGTACATACGAGGCCATCTGTTCAGGGGTGTCGGGGAAGACATCTACGCCGTCCACGTTTTGGGGCAGTCCGGCATTGGCATGTACCAGTATCGGGGTGCCCGGGGCAGCCTGATGAATCTCTTTCACCACGTCGATCATGCGCTCCATGCCGTTGCCGCAGTTGGAGCCGATGATGTCAGCGCCTGCTTCTACACATGCCTGCGCCGCTTCGGTCGGAGATACGCCCATCATAGTGCGGTAATCATCGTTCACGGTTTTTTCAAAGGTGAAGGTGGCGATTACTTCCAGCCTGGTGTTTTCCTTGACGGCTTTGATGGCCAGTACTGCTTCATCAATGGCGCTCATGGTTTCGATGCACACGGCATCGGCACCGCCTTTTTCGAAGGCAATGGCTTGCTGTTTGAAGCCTTCATACAGTTCTTCTTCGGTCACATCGCCCATGATCAGCATTTTGCCGGTAGGACCGATGGAGGCGATCACCCACTTGTCATCACCTGCTGCTTCGGAAGAGATCTTGGCAGCAGCTTCGTTGATCTGGCCTACGTTGTCGACCAGACCGTAATGTTCGAGTTTAAAAGGTGAGCCGCCGAAACTGTTGGTCTCGACCATATCCGAACCGGCTTCGATGTAGCTCTGGGCTATTTCTTTTACGTCATTGGGGTGATCCAGGCACCATTTTTCAGGGCATTCGCCCGGTTTCATGCCTTTTTTCTGCAGGAAAGTGCCCCATGCACCATCCGAGACCAGAATCCTGGATTTTACTACCTCGGTTATTTTTTGCTTGCTCATGCTATGAGTTGTCGTTCTGTAATTTTTAATAATGTTTATAAATACGCTTATTTCTCTGTCAGGTTATCCGGGTTATATGCCACCTGTGCCCGTTTGTATTTGCACAACGACGAAGTACCGGCAAACGAATTGTAATCCTCTGGTTCACAACTGCCATCCAGAATGTTTTTCACACACTGGATCTGTTCGGCGATGAATTCGATGTCCAGCGGTTCGCCGTGTCCCGGCATTACCGTTTCCACATCTGCTGCACGTGCATATTGGGCTTCGAGGCTTGTCAGGTATACATCAAGTGGTCTGCAGCCATTCAGAAACAGCCATACCAGCGAGTTATTGGTATCTCCTGCAAAGAGCAGTTTGTTTGTTTTGTCGATGAGACAGATGCTACCGGGGGTATGTCCGGGTACTTCGAGTACTTCCAGTTGTCTTCCGCCAAGGTCAAAGACAAAGCCGTTGGTTATGTAGTTATGTCTGATCACATGGTCTTTATCGTATACCGGAAGCAACGAATCCGGAAATATTTCAGTCACATTGTTCTGGCTTATCATGTTCTGCCTGTTGTTTTCCGATTCAAACATCCGTATCAGGGATGAATCTTTAGGGTGTCCGTAAATCTCATCGAACTGGAAATTACCACCAGCATGGTCCGGGTGGCCGTGGGTGATCACGATGCGATAGGGGAGATCAGTAAGGGTACTGATATATCCTTTAAGGTCGGCGATGCCCATGCCGGTATCCACGATGAGGGCACTGTCTTGTCCAATGATCAAATAAATGTTGTCTCCTCCGTGGTCGTCAATCTGATAAACATTGGGAGCAACCTCTTTGGAGGTGTACCATTCAGGAGCCGGTTTTGTTTCTTCTCCGGCAGTTTCCTTTTGGTTAGATTTACAACCAATCAGCACAACGAAGGAGAGGGCTATAAAAACAAAAACGGGGAATAAAGAATTCGCAAAAGTTCTTTTCATTTTTCAGATGTTTATGATCATAAAAATTTTAACAACAGCAATTTAAAATTATTCGAAGAATAAAAAAAAATAAAAGGAGGAACAAGGACCAAGGAACAAGGACCAAGGAACAAGGAACAAGGACCAAGGAATTTTGGTAGAGACGCGATTCATCACGTCTATCGCGTCTCTGTCGGGCATATTAATTCTTTAGTCGTATTTTGTCTCAGTACGTCACTTTCGCATTTGTTCCGTACGAACCACTACTTCGCATCACCCATAAACAGTTCGATTCAACATGAGTGCCATAGAAATAGATTCTCGTGAATTCATTTTGGTTCGTGAGGACCAAGGCATTGAGTGGGAGACCAGTATCATCATAATTTGTTTACACTGAACCGGCAATACAATTGCCTGAATATGTCTGTTATTTCATTTTCGACACGCATTTTGAAAATGCGCGCCAGCATCAGAATTAGAAATCATTTCATTATAAAAATCAAACGCTCTGCTCTTTGCTCTCCTTGCTCCTTGTTCCTTGTTTCTTAATTTCTACATCCTTCGATACACTGCCATCAGGTCTTCTTTCGTCAGTTTTTCTTTCCAGTCGTGGCCGAGGGCATGGGTCCACATGTGGCCCAGGTTGTAGGCTACGTCAGCCATTTTGGAGATCTCTTCATCTGACCAGCCTGCTGACAGGTTCTGGGGGAGGTCTATTTTGTGGAATTCCACCATATCCCTGAATTCCTGTACGGAATCACCGTAGTATTCTTCGAGGTGGTTGAAAGCGATGCAGTTGGCGAATCCGTGTCGCATGCCGAACACGTATGAAAGTCCGTATGAAAAGGCATGGCAGGCACCTACTTCGGAATAGGTAAGGCTCAATCCGCCAAACAGAGAGGCGATCATCAGTTTCTCGTCATTCAACGGGTTCTGACCGCTTTCAGGACCTACATATACATCACGACACAGTTTGAGTGCCTGGTCACCGTAGGCTCTGGAGAATTCGTTATAGAAAATGCCGCTTTCGGATTCGATGCAGTGGATAAAGCAGTCCATACCGGTGTAGAACCACTGGTTGCGCGGAACGGTAGCGGTCAGTTCCGGGTCGAGGATCACCTGGTTGAAGACGGTCCAGTCACATTTCAGACCGAGTTTCTTTTCAGGTCCTGTAAGTACTGCAGTCATGGAGCATTCGGCGCCGGTGCCGGAGGTAGTAGGTACGCCAAGGTGGTACACACCCGGTTTCTTCACAAGGTTGAGCCCCTGGTAAAGAGAGGAGGATCCTTCATTGTTGACCATCAGAGAAGTCGCTTTGGCGATATCCATGATACTGCCACCTCCAATACCTACAATCCCTGAAGGTTTACCCCGTTCAGCGAGGATCTTATCTCTGATCGCATCAATCTGCCATGTGTTGGGCTCTTTGGGGTCTACATCTTCAAAAAAGACCATGTCGCCTTTGTGTACGGGCAATCTGTTTTCCAGTTCCTTTCCTTTGAAATAGTTGTCAACCACGAAAACAATAAAATGATCATTCTCTTCACGTATCGGTTCGAGGATCTGATCCATTTGGTTAAAGGCACCGTTGCCGAAAACCACTTTTTCTATATTTTTAAAATTCTTATACATGTTTCAATGATTAATCGCTTATAACACTTTTTTAATAGATGATACCAGTTTATCTCCCAATTGTTTCAAATCTTCTTCTTTCCAGGTGCACTGAATTCCGATGGAGATCAGCCTGCTAATCACATCTTCGGATTTTGGCAGTTTCAAGGTGCTGTAGTCTTGTGAAGATCCGAGGTCATGAATGGCGAGCTTTGCCGGGTATTTCATTGATTTGATATGATCCCACTGGTTGATGAAGTGGTACATATTTTTATACCAGTTAGCTGCTCCGATGCCATCTTCGGCAAACTGGGCGAACAGCTTTTCGGCTATTTCTTTTGAAGAAACGAAGAAGTTGAGGAATGTTGCCGAGTCGCCGTCTTCGTCGTCCATTTTACGGAAGGTCAGTCCGTCGATCTCCTTCAGGCGGTCCTTCAGATA
>JBNKDZ010000600.1:0-1560 GCA_050288525.1 Cyclobacteriaceae bacterium | reverse complement strand
CGCCCGGTCATCAGGTAATTAGCATAATGCATAGGGCTGAGAGCTTATCGTGTGATTGGTCAAAGGATTCTGCCAGAAGCATGTCGCCATAAAATAAAAATCTCACGTGGGGATCAAGGCAAAGAGGAGTGCATGAAATGGGTGCAGACGTTAGGGAAATTGCCGGAAAAGATATGAATTCGCGTCCGCACGAACCACCACTTCGAACTACCCAACGACAGGACAACAAATGGTGTTATCTCAAACAAAGGGAGATCTCTAGACCTCTGGTAAGTAAAAAAATCTCAGGCTCAATAAATAACCACCGTATCTTCCTGTATCCTGAACTCAAACAAATCCGGGTACCTTATGGAGTTCAGGATGTATTCCAGGCTATGATCTTTATATTTCCCATGGATTCTCCATGATGGATCAATTATGTTTTTGTTTTCAATAGCGAAATGTACACCGTACCATCGTTCCATTTTTGCCAGTGCTTCTTCCAGAGGTATTGTATTGAATTTAAGAATGCCATCTTTCCAGCCTATAACAGTTTCTTCATCAAATTCTGACACAACAAAATCTCTGTCTTGTTTATTAACGGCTACTGCCAGACCCGGGTCAAGCAGTACATCTTCGTTGTCCGATGTGCCGGAGATCCTGATTTTCCCTTCTGCCAAAGCAATGTGTATTATGGGTGATTCGGGGTAATTGTTTATGTTAAATGAAGTGCCCAATACCTCGGTTGTGATATCTCCGGCCTTCACGATAAATGGCTGGCCGGTATTTTTTTTAACTTCAAAGAAAGCTTCTCCGTGCAGGATTACCTCACGTTTTCCCTTTCCGTAATCGTTGGTATATTCAACAGAGGATCCGGAATTCAATTTTACTTTTGATCCGTCCGGCAGGGTGACGGATAATTTTTGACCATCAAGAGTCTCTTTTTTATATGAAATATCCTGTACAGTGGAATCCGATGGCGATTTTTGGATGTTGTTTAACAGAAAGGCAAAGACAACAGTCATTGCGATGGCAGCTGCTATTTTAAAATAACCGGAATATTCTTTTGACCTTTCCTCTTTGGGAAGATGTTTTGTTTGTTTCAGTTTTCTCCATTGTATGTTTGTTTCACTGAAAGAGACATGCTTTTCATCAAATTGAAGGGTTTTGACTAATATGGAAGCTTTTTCTATTTCATTTATTTTGTGAGGATGATCTTCCAGCCATTTTTTCCAGTACCGTGCATGATCACTATCCGGATCTTTGATCGATTTGATGAACGTTTCATCCATTGCGAGGTCCGGGGCATTAAAATTTGAGTAGTTGTTATCTTTTTTCAATGTAGTGGTAATTTGAATTAAAAAAATTGATACCGTAGACGAAAATTGGATATGTCAAATATCGTGAATAATCTTATTAAAAAAAATAGTTCGATTTTGATTGTTTTGTGCTTATCCCGATTTAATCACCTGATAAAAAGACCTGTTCAGGCGTTCTTACCGGTTATTGTTTATACATAAATTCCATATGCATGGTATTTCCTGAAAATGCAGTATAAAAATTTTAAATCTTTAAATTATA
>JBNKDZ010000599.1:0-4779 GCA_050288525.1 Cyclobacteriaceae bacterium | reverse complement strand
TCCTCCGGCAGGTCGCTGGATTCAGATTTCGACCTTCGGTTTGGCAGGGCCGCATGGTTTTGTGTGTTCGATTCTGTCACTAATAAAATCGAGTTTATAGAAAACGAAAACATCCATCACAACTCCGGAGCAGGTACAAAGGCGGCTGAAAAAGTGATCGGAATGGGTGTACAGAAAATCATTACCGGTGATTTTGGTCCGAAAGTAAAGGATATCCTGGGAAAATTTTCCATTCAACTGGTCATCATAAAAGACCGTGACCTGACAGTCGGGGATATTATTGACCGGATCCGGGGATAGCAAACGATTATTAAAAGATTATTAAAATTATACGAAAGATGTCAAATAGAAAATTTGCCGTTCCAGTGAACAACGGCGTATTGGATGAACACTTTGGTCATTGCGAATTTTTTGCGATAATCACTGTTGAAGAAGAAAAAATAATATCAGAAGAACTGGTGAAAGCGCCACCTCATGAACCAGGTCTGCTACCTCGGTGGCTGGCCGATAGAGGGGTGACGGATGTAATAGCAGGAGGTATGGGAAGAAAAGCGATCGATATTTTTAATGAAAACAATGTAAATGTTTTTGTTGGGGCACCTAAGCAGGTTCCGGCTACGCTCGTAAAAAAATTCCTTGACAATTCCCTGACCTTTGTCTCAAATTACTGCGATCATTAGTCATGAATTACAAGTGCTATTTCTGTCATACCCGCACTGTCGAAAAGCTGATAGACAAATTTCAGCCGGAAACAGCTGTGGCAACAGATCTGCTGGAGGGATTTAATGAACTTCTTTCGGAGTTTAAGGAAATGACAAATCCCTATCTGGTTACCAACTTGCACCGAATGGTCAAATCAAAGATGGGAGTCGTCGATTTGTATGCCGGTGAAAAAGCATCAGCGAATAATCTGTTGATGTCAAGATATGATGTTTGGAAGGACAAAGTTGACAAAAATCCTTTACCTCTCTATATGGCAATCAAACTGGCTATCATTGGAAATATCATTGACTATGGAGCACATTCTGTCCCGAAAAATATTGATGAGCATATCAGGGTGCTGATCGATTCAAAAATCGATGCATCCGGGATAGCTGATCTGATCATTGCGATTAAAAAAGCCAAATCCGTGTTGTATCTGGGTGATAACGCAGGTGAGATCGTATTTGACCGGTTGTTGATTGAGACACTCGAACACCCCGATCTTACCTATGTGGTGCGCAGTAAACCTGTTATTAACGATGTAACTATGGAGGATGCTGTTCGGACGGGGATGGATAAGGTGTGTAATGTAATTGAAAATGGGTTTGACGCCCCCTCGACGTTGCTCGATTATTGCTCGAAGGAATTTCTTGACGCATATAAACATGCAGATCTTATCATATCAAAAGGTCAGGGCAATTTTGAAGGGCTCATGGACGAGAAGGACAAAGAAATATACTTTTTGCTTATGGCTAAATGTGAACCAATCGCGAAAAGACTGGGGGTTAACAAGGGAGATCTGGTAATAAAACCCTTAAATCAGCTGGAAAGTGTCGTATAAAATAGCCATATCGAGTGGGAAAGGAGGGACAGGCAAGACTACGGTAGCTCTTGGATTGTATTATTATGCGGCACAAAAATTAAAAGAAAAGGCAGTTCTGGTAGATTGTGATGTCGAAGAACCCAATGACCTGATCTTTTTTTCTGAAGCGAAACTAAAGGATCAGCAGAGCATAAAAAGTATCGTACCCGAACTCAATGAAAAGCTGTGCACCTTCTGCAGAACGTGTGTGGAATACTGTGAATTCAATGCAATTGTTGTACTTCCCACCGCCAGGTATGCCCGGGTAGAAGAAAGTTTGTGTCACAGTTGCGGGGCCTGTTTTAAAGTATGTACAGAAAATGCCTTATTAAAAAAAGAAAACCCTGTCGGAACTATTAGCAGGTATGATGCAGGAATCGGTGAGGGATTGATTGAAGGACGTCTGAAAATAGGATCGACCATGCATACTGCCCTGATCAGGGATCTGAAAAAACGGGTATCGAAGGAGGCAGATATATTGTTTTATGATGTCCCTCCAGGCACCAGTTGCCAGGTAGTGGCGTCGGTCTATGACATGGACTTTGTACTGGTAGTGACTGAACCAACTCCGTTTGGAGTTTATGACCTGAAGTTGATGGTTGAGCTTCTGGAAGAACTAAAGCGACCATTTGGCATTGTTGTAAATAAGTCCGGATTGGGTGATGAGGAGGTTTACCGGTACATCCGTGAAAAAGGATTATTGCTGATAGCAGAGATTCCTTTTGACAGAGAGATAGCATCACGATATGCCTCTGGGAATCTGCTTAATAATGTTTCAGATGCTATGAATGAAGTTTTTGGTAAAATCCTGAATGTTGTATTGGAAAAGCGCTATGAAAGAAATCACAGTTATTAGCGGAAAGGGTGGCACAGGGAAAACCAGTATTACAGCTGCAATCGCATCTGTGGCTGATCATGCAATATTTTGCGACAACGATGTCGATGCCTCGGATCTCCATCTGATCCTGACTCCGGAAATTAAAGAGCGGAATTTATATGCAGGTGCCTGGCAGGTAAACATTGATGTTGGAAAATGTCGTTCCTGCAACATCTGTTTGGAAAATTGTGGCTTCCAGGCTATCAGTGTAGTGGACTCCCGAACTGAGATCAATCCTTATCTGTGTGAAGGTTGCCGGCTTTGTGAACGATTATGTCCTGAAAAAGCGATCCAATCAGTACAAAGTATGCAAAGTGAATGGTATGTCTCAGATACACGCTTCGGACCACTGATCCATGCCCGTATGGGGGTCGGAGAAGAAAATTCGGGCAAACTTGTGTCACAGATTCGTAAAAAAGCACAGGAAATAGCCCGTCTGAATGGTGCAGACTATATTATCAACGACGGACCTCCCGGCATAGGTTGTGCAGTTATTTCATCGCTTTCAGGGGTGTCAGAAGTCCTTCTGGTAGCAGAACCATCGATGTCCGGATTGCATGATCTTAAGCGTCTGGTCAAACTTATCCGTTCATTTGGAATAAAGATGGTTGGTCTGATAAATAAATTTGATATAGATTTGAAGTTGTCGGAGGAAGTTGAATCCTTTATGGAAAGATCTTCGATTCCGGTGGTGGGCAAAATCCCTTACAATAACGGGATGGTTTCTTCATTGGTGCAGAAGAAAACAATTGTTGAGCATGATCCTGAGTCAGAAATATCTCAGGTGATACTGAATGTTTGGAATATTTTAAAATAATAAACACAGAAATATGGTACTTCCGGTAGTTGCTTATGGAAACAATATTTTAAGGAAAGTATGTAAAGAAGTTACAAGTGAATTTAGTGAAAGAGATCAGCTGATCAGTGATATGTGGGAAACCCTGTATGCCACAGATGGAGCAGGGCTTGCAGCACCACAGGTAAACTATGATCTGAAAATCTTCATGATTGATACAAAAAAAGTCTTTGAAAAACTGAATAAGGCCGAACGTGAGAATTATTTCTCAGGGGATTCCGGGATAAAGGAAACATTTATAAATGCTACAATTCGTGAAAAGTCGGAACGCCTGTGGCTTGATTATGAAGGATGCCTTAGTATTCCGGGGATCAGCGAAGAAGTAGTCCGCCCCTGGGAGATCACGATCGAGTATTTTGATATTAATATGCGGAGGAAGTATCGCAATTTTTCCGGGTATACAGCAAGGGTTATCCAACATGAATATGATCATGTCCGGGGACTCTTATTCCTGGACCATTTATCTTCACTAAGACGTAGGATCCTTAAATCACGATTGAACGAGATCGCTTCCGGGAAGATCCGGACAAAATATGAAATGATTTCAGCATAATTATAAAACCAGTTTATGTTAAAACACATAGGATTGCAGGTTTCTCAAAACGATTTTGAGGAGTTATACACAAAAATTTTTAACGGGGAAGAACGCTTTTCCTTTATGCTGGAAGAAGAGATAGGAAAGGCTGTTTTTGATATCGAAAAAAGGATCAAGGTGGTATTTATGATGATCGGGGAGGTAGAAATGGAATTTTTTATTCATGATAAAGAACCGGAAAGAACCTATAACCACATCTGCATGAAAATACCTGATCCGAAACAGGTTTATGAAAAAGCTATGGAATCCGGTTATTGGACATACCAAAGATGCAGCAATGACAAAGAAACCTATTTTATCCGGGATAATTCAGGTAATATGTTTGAATTAAAAGATCAGTAAAACATGGATGATTGTGATTTGAAAAATGAGATCAGGATCAGGCCAAGATATGGAGAAGTAGACCAGATGGGATATGTCTATCATGCCAACTATGTGTCTTACTATCATCAGGCCCGGACAGAGTTTCTGCGAAAAATCGGTCTGCATGATAAATTTCTGGAGGATCATGATATAATATTGCCGGTTAAAGATGTGAATATCACATACATGAAACCTGCTTTTTATGATGAAGAGCTGACAATCATTACAAGTATTCAGGATTTCTCTTCTGTGAAGATCACGTTTGGCTTTGAACTGGTAAATGAACAAAATGAGTGCATAAATCAGGCTTCATCGACGGTTGTTTTTGCAAATCGTCATACCGGAAAAGCCATGAGAGTACCGGGATGGATCACCGAAAGGCTGGAGAAGCTTTCAGTCAACACAATGTCTGAACAGGATTATTAAGATTATAAGATGGACAGGATTGTTTAATCAAATTATTGTCTGAAAAAACGTTCTAAATCCCCTGCACAATCTGATTTATTTCATGAAAGTATTTTTTT
>JBNKDZ010000598.1:0-3236 GCA_050288525.1 Cyclobacteriaceae bacterium | reverse complement strand
TATTCGCAGGGAAGATCTCAGAACCTACGAACAACGGGCTGTCCAGAAACTGGTTGACTTGTATGACTATATCGAAATACTCTCTAATCCGGAATACGATTCCGTTTTAAGAAAAAACACCTTTCAAATAGCTCTGAGCCTTTTTTCAGATACGAAAGCAACCATTCTTTTAGATACGAATTCAGAAAATGCCGGCTCCACGATTTACATCAGTGAGCTTTTAAATGAATATTTACATTCAAAAGAAAAAATTGCGACCTTTAAAATCGAAAATATCACCATTGAAGATTCATTAAACATTTCAGAATCAGGACAGTATATTGGCAGTATATCCTTTATTCTTAAGAATGATCCGAAACAAAACGGAACCATCAAAAATGCTGATATTGTCTTGAAAAAAATCATTAAAACCTTTGGGAACGAACAACAAAGAATCTGGGAAATTTTTATTTCAAATATTAACTGATCAATATCGCCCATGGTTCGTACTGATATCCGGTTATTCATTTGCTCTACCGGTGCATTTAAAATCATTTTTTGATTAAATTCAAATTGAATTATAAACAGTAAATAGTTAAAAAATCATTATATTAAGATTGTTTTTTATCCGCTACCATGTTGGTGTTGGTGATTTAAAACAATCCTGACCTGAGTTTCAGCAGTTTGTCGGAAATGTAGTATTGAAATATTTCAACAAAGCATATTTTTTCCTTATTTTATTGCAAAATATTTCAATATTAGCTTTTAAATGAATAAAATTTAATAAAATATTACTATATATTTATACAAGATAATAATGATAATCAGGAACATAACCACAAAATTTATGTTTAGATATTTCCTAAGTATTGTGATACTATTTGCTTGCTTTCAACTTAATGCTCAGCAAGCTGAACCAATTGTTGAGTGGGCCAATGAGGTCCTGGAAGCTTCATCAGAATTAACTCCGAGGGAATATTCTGCCGAACAGGCACTGGGCAAGCCTAATGTTAATTCCGGAACGGGAGAAAGTCCAAATGCCTGGATGCCTTTCAGGGATGACAGGGAAGAATATATTAAAGTCGGATTTGAAAACCCGCTGCGTATCCGGCAGATAGCGATTGCAGAATCTTTTAACCCCAGTGTCATTTACCTGGTATATGTATACGACAAATCAGGTAATGAATTTTTGATCAATACCTTCGAACCGAAAAAGGTTGAACTAAAATCCAGGATGTTGCACATCTTTTTTGATATGACGGAATTTGAGGTATCGGCCGTTAAACTTGTGTTGCAATGTAGTGCTGTAGAAGGCTACAATGCCATTGATGCGATCGGTATTTCCAATTCATCTGTCCCGATACTTCAGGAGGTTGCCGTTCTGGAAAGTGCAATTGTAAATGTTAATCCTGAGCGCCTGAGTGAAACGGTTAACAGTGTATACAACGAATTAAAGCCCCTTGTGACCCCGGATGGAAAAACATTGCTTTTCAGTCGTCAGTATCATCCCGGCAATACCGGAGGTGTAACCGATGCCGAAGATATTTGGTTCTCTCAATGGGATGAGGAAAAAGGTGAATGGGGTGAGGCTGTAAATATGGGTCCTCCGCTGAATACCAAAGGGCCTAATTTTATTAGTTCGATCACCCCTGATGGTAAAAGCGCCATCATTACGCTTGGAAACAAGTATACCAAAAATGGTAAAATGAGAGCCGGTGTATCAGTAAGTACACGTACCAGTGAAGGCTGGTCTGAACCGGTTCCGTTTGAGATCATTAATGAAATCAACACCAATAAACATTCAAACTATTTCCTGGCAAACAACCGGGAGGTATTGCTGATGTCCGTAGAAACCGAAGACACAAAGGGTGACAGAGACCTGTATGTCAGCTTCCTGCAGGATGATGGCCGGTGGAGTGAACCGATGAACATGGGAGGCACCATAAATACAGCTATGACAGAAGCTTCGCCATTCCTTGCTCCGGATGATAAAACCTTGTATTTCTCTTCCAATGGCTTTACCGGATACGGCGATTTTGATATTTATGTCACAAGAAGGCTAGACGAGACATGGACAAACTGGTCCGAACCGGAAAACCTTGGACCTCAAATCAACTCTCCGGAGTTTGATGCCTTCTTTAATATCCCTCCTACAGGTGAATACGGCTATTTTTCAAGAAATTTTGAAGGAAACAAATCCGATATATTCAGGTTCGAACTTCCAAAGAAACATCAGCCTGAACCGGTTGTAACCATAAAGGGTGTTGTTTACAATACCAAAACAAACCGGCCGATTAAAGCACGTATCTTCTATGAACGACTTCCTGACGGCAAAGAAATCGGCACTATCGATTCTGATCCTGTGACCGGTGAATATCAGATCATTCTTCCTTCCGGAGAAATGTACGGGTACCTTGCAGAAGCAGAAGATTTTGTTTCGGTTAACGCGAATATCAACCTGAAAGACCTTGAAGAATATAACGAGATCCGAAAAGATTTGTATCTGGTGCCGGTAGAAAAAGGTGCAAAAATCGTAATGAACAACATCTTCTTTGATTTTGACAAATATGATCTGAAAGAAGAATCATTCCCTGAACTCAACAGAACAGTTGAGCTGCTTGAAAAAAATCCGGGCATCAAAGTCCTTATTGCCGGACACACGGACAACGTAGGTACGGACGAATATAATCAGATTCTAAGTGAAAAACGCGCCAAATCTGTTGTTGATTACCTGGTGGAAAAAGGAATTGACGCCAGCAGACTTGAATCGAAAGGGTTCGGAAAAACCATGCCTGTTGCAAGCAATGATGACGAAGAAGAAGGCCGGGCACTTAACCGAAGGGTCGAGTTTAGTATACTTGAAGAATAGATATACATTTAGTTAAAAAATACCAAAGCTCATTGAAGATACATTCAATGAGCTTTTTTGTATACAATGACTGGACCGAACCAAGATATTAGAGGTTTTTTCTTCAAGTCACAAAAAATCATGATTTATCAACCTAATAGCGCAGGGAGGAAAAGAAAAGCGGGGAGAGCGTATGGCTTGCGGGAAGAAGCTTTTTTATTAAGGTTCGAGATTACCCTTCTACTGTAACACTGACAGGTTCTGGGACGCTGTCAGGTTAATTCTTGATTACATTGTCAATTTTACTCTTTGCCCTGTGCCCACTCACACTACCCTACTGTGATAACATTAAATTCATCACTGAACAGATATTCATTGGCAAACTGTAACAACATAGCACCATCTGTCC
>JBNKDZ010000597.1:0-4426 GCA_050288525.1 Cyclobacteriaceae bacterium | reverse complement strand
AAAAATGTTAAAAGCTATCCTTTTCATTGTATTGAAGTATTTTTTTGGATAAAACGCATAACGGCAATTTTTCCATCCTGATATTTTATCTGGATAATTTCAATAGCTCCGAGACTCCTTGTAGGAATGGTCAGCTTATTGATAAATTCGGTTTTATTATACATCTCCATACCTTTCTTTCCCTGAGGGTCAACCTGGAATATTTTCGCATTCTCATGCAATATCTCATTCAACTGATCCCGTCTGTGATTCCAGTCTTCTACTTCAGATCCGGAATATAACCGGATCATTAATGCATAGTCATCCGGTTTTAGTATAACATCTTCATACATATCCTTTTCATACAAAAACCTTGTTATGGTATCCGGTTGATAGTAGGGAGCACTGAAAGCGAGTACCAATTTGTTTTTTTTGGTTTTTACCTCCTGGCAGCCATTCTCTGTACGTTTCAACTTTACCGGAGATTCATTTTCTGACAACAGCCAGATATCTACGGAGGACACATTTTTTCTTGTGTATGCATCAAGGCAGCAGACATGAAATGTATTTGCTGCAAAATATTTAACATAAGCCACGGACGATATAAGAATTGCCAACAATATCAACAGTACAATTTTTAAATGTATACTTGATATGAAATGCTTTGTGATATGTTGTTTTTTAAAATCCAGCCAGTTTTTCTTACCTGTATACTGACTCAGCATATCCAGCACATCAATTCTCGGGATTGTTTTGCTGTTGGTTTTTATATGCGAATAAAACCACTTTTCACTTACCCTGCCATTTACTTTTTGGGCAAGGTCTTTCTGGAAAGAATCAATTTCTTTTCCTTTCCATTTCTGAATATCCCTTTCGATGCCCGGGTGTGTAATACTTAAGGTTCGGGATATCTCCTTTTTTAGAATTTCGAAATATCTAAAATCCGACGATGACATATTCAATGCAAAAATCTGACAAAAGATAGTAAAAATAAGAACGTATTGCAGATAAAATTTTTGTAAATCGTTTTACAGGGGTTTTACAATGCCTTTATTACCGGTATTTGGTGGTCTTCTATAGATTGGTATTACGTAACACCAAAATTTTACTACTATGACTATGACGAACAAGACCCCAACAATTGTGACCCTGAAAAAGCAATCGGTAATTGTTTTTGTCGCAACTTTTTTATTTCTGATCGTTTCAGGATGCCAGTATACAAAGAGAGGAATCCCTGAATATCAATCGTATGCAAATGATTTTTATATGGAACCGGAAGAACCAGAAAGTAATAAGCCGGACTTTAACACAGAAGAATATGATCTTATCGAAGAAAATCCATTCCGTGATCCATTGCAAAATCCATTGTCTACCTTTTCTATTGATGTGGACAATGCTTCCTTCAGCAATGTGAGACGGTTCCTGAACGAAAATATGATGCCTCCCAAAGATGCAGTACGCATCGAAGAAATGATCAACTATTTTGATTATGAGTATCCACAACCCAAAGAAGAACTTCCCTTTTCCATCACCACAGAGATCAGCCCATGTCCGTGGAATACCAACAACAAACTCCTTATGATCGGGTTACAAGGACGGAAACTTGATCTTGAAGATCTGCGTCCGAGTAATCTAGTATTTTTGATTGATGTTTCCGGATCAATGGGAGATTTAAACAAATTGTCTCTGGTTAAAAAATCTTTGAATATCCTTATTAACCAGCTGGATGAACTTGACCGTATAGCTATTGTAGTCTATGCAGGTGCTGCAGGACTGGTACTGCCCTCTACCCCGGCATCTGATAAAGACAAAATTCGTGATGCTATTAAAAAATTAGGTGCAGGAGGATCAACTGCAGGGGGTGAAGGTATTGAGTTGGCATATAAGGTAGCTCTCGAAAATCTTATCCCCGATGGAAATAACCGGGTGATACTATCTACAGACGGAGATTTTAATGTAGGCGTATCCTCTACAAGTGAAATGGTACGGATGATCGAAGAAAAACGACAAAAGGGGATCTATCTGACTATCTGTGGCTATGGAATGGGTAATTACAAGGATGGCCGCATGGAGCAGATCAGCAATGCGGGTAACGGAAATTATTTTTATATCGACAACATCAATGAGGCTGAGAAAGTATTCAAAAAAGATATACGCGCCAATCTGTTTACCATTGCCAAAGATGTAAAGATCCAGATCGAATTCAATCCGAACCTTGTAAAACAGTACCGGTTGATCGGATATGAAAACCGGGTGATGAACCGTGAAGACTTTGATGATGACCTGAAGGATGCAGGCGAACTCGGTGCCGGGCATTCGGTGACAGCTTTATATGAAATCGTCACAAAAGACCCTGCTGAAAAAGCGAAAAGCGCTGATGGTCTAAAATATCAGGATGTTAAAGTCCGTAAAAATACCGGTGAGCTTGCTTCTGTAAAACTTCGGTACAAGCCGATCGATTCGGAAAACAGCTTATTGCTAACCAGAGTCATTGAAGATACTCCATCAATGGAATATGCTCAAAGTTCTCAAAACCTGAAGCTTAGTGCGGTTGTGGCAGGTTTTGGCATGATGCTGAGGGATTCACAATATAAATCGTCCCTTACCTATCTCGAGTTGATGGAAATGTCTGCAGATATTACCTTATCTGATAGCTATCGCAGTGAGTTGAAGGATCTTATAAAAACTGCATCCTTGCTGGATGAAGGGATCTAGTAATGTTTGAAACCGCTAATACACCTCTGTGAACATCCATTCTGCCCGGCTGATACCATTAACTGACCGGTGGCCGGGCAGATATTCTTTTTGTTGAAATTGTTTTTTTATTATCTAAATTCTTCGATCATGATACGGTTAATTATTTATATTCTCGTTGCACTTCTTATATCCTGTTTTCATGTTTTTGCACAGGAAATGCCCTGGCCTTCCGAAATGGAAGATATTGCCAAAGAACATTATGTACAGCTTTCAGATGATTGCCGTCTGGAGAATTTTGAGAGTGCCGTTAGCCTCCTGAACTGGCTTCGGGAAAATGTTCCGGATCTTCATGTTTCGGTTTATCAAAACGGTCTGACTGCTTACCGGAGTCTTGTAAAGGTTGAACAGGATCCTGATAAAAAAGCAGACCCGGAGAAAAAGTGCCTGATGATGGAACGATAACCGACGGCCATTCTGTGATTGACGAAAGTATGATCACCGGCGAACCAATCCCGGTGGAGAAATCCAAAGAGGCGTCTGTAACCGGTGGCACCATAAACGGAAAGACCTCCTTTGAAATGAAATCCGAAAAAATAGGTGCTGATACACTGCTATCTCAAATTATCGATATGGTGAAAGAAGCAAGCCGTTCACGGGCGCCGATACAGAAGCTGGCGGATGTGGTCGCCAAATATTTCGTCCAGATCGTTATATCCATCGCGATCATCACCTTTGCCATCTGGGCCATCTGGGGACCTGAACCTGCCTATGTCTATGCGTTCGTCAATGCGGTATCTGTTCTTATCATTGCCTGTCCATGTGCTTTGGGGTTGGCAACACCTATGTCCATTATGGTTGGTACAGGCAGAATGGCTCAGTCGGGCGTGCTGGTCAAGGATGCGCGTGCCATCGAAGAAATGGACAAGGTCAACATACTGATTATTGACAAAACCGGTACAATAACCGAAGGCAAACCAAGCCTGAAAAGCTATCAGTCCTTCGGCAAAATGTCCGATGAAGAAATACTCCGCATGGCAGCGTCTATCGACAAGCATAGTGAGCATCCGATAGCTGAGGCCATTGTGCAGGGTGCCAAAGAAAAAGGCATCAACCCCGACAACGTAAATGACTTTGAATCTATCACTGGTCAGGGCGTTCAGGGCAGTTACAAGGGCAAAAAAACAGGACTGGGAAACCACCGGCTTGCCGAAACATTCGGAGCAGACATAGCACCCGAAGATCAAAAAACAGTTGAAAAATGGCAATCCCTCGGACAGACGGTCATGTATTTAATTGCAGACAAGAACATAGAAGGTATTGTAAGTGTTGCGGACAAGATCAAAGATACCTCTTCCCGTGCCATCAAAGAACTTCAGAAAGCGGGTGTTAAAGTACATATGTTGACGGGTGACAACAAATTCACGGCTGAAGCCGTATCGAATGAGATCGGACTGGACGGATATCAGGCCGAATGCCTGCCGGAAGACAAGTACGCCATTGTCAAAGAGTTTCAGGAAAAAGGCAACATCGTAGCCATGGCTGGTGACGGCATTAGCGATGCACCCGCTCTGGCGCAGGCCAACATAGGCATCGCCATGGGTACCGGCACCGATATTGCCATGCAAAGCGCCGAAATCACCCTCGTAAAAGGCGACCTGCACGGCATCGTCAAAGCCCGCGAGCTCAGCGACAAGGTAATGGCCAACATCAAACAAAACCTCTTTTTCGCTTTTCTCTACAACGCCTTGGG
>JBNKDZ010000596.1:0-13730 GCA_050288525.1 Cyclobacteriaceae bacterium | reverse complement strand
CTTTTTTAAGCAAACCTATTGCTGCTCTGGTAGCGCGACAACAAAAGGAATGGTCGTCCAAACCCGGTCTGTATCAGACCCGTGTATTTGACAGCATCATTCAAAAAGCCAAAAACACACAATTTGGCAACGACCACGATTTTTCATCCATCCGGTCGTATAATGACTTTAAAAAACAGGTACCAATACGCGATTATGAGGCGTTATCTCCTTATGTAAAAAAGATCATTGACGGTCAGAATGACGTGCTATGGCCTGGTAAACCGGTCTATTTTGCCAAAACTTCCGGTACCACTTCTGGCACCAAATATATTCCCATCACCAAAGATTCCGTCCCGAATCATATCAACAGTGCCCGCAATGCATTGCTTAGCTATATTAATGAAACCGGCAAATCTGAATTTCTTGACGGAAAACTGATTTTCCTTTCAGGCAGTCCGGTGCTGGACGAAAAAGGGGGCATCGCCTCCGGAAGATTATCCGGGATCGTCAACCACCATGTCCCGGGTTATCTGCGCACAAATCAGATGCCTTCCTACACAACCAATTGTATTGAAGACTGGGAAGAAAAAGTGGAAAGGATCATCGACGAAACGCTGAAAGAACGTATGACCCTGATCTCGGGTATACCACCCTGGGTACAGATGTATTTTGATAGAATACAGGAACGCACAGGCAAATATATAAAAGATGTTTTTCCCGATTTCTCCCTGTTTATCTACGGAGGGGTGAATTTTGAACCCTACCGGAATAAACTCTTTGACTCAATCGGAAAACAAATCGATTCAATCGAAACATATCCGGCCTCAGAAGGTTTTATTGCTTATCAGGATGCTCAGAAAGAAAAAGGATTGCTGCTATTGCTAAACTCAGGTATCTTTTTCGAGTTTATCCCTGCTGATGAATATTTTAATGAAAACCCTACCAGGTTGCGCATTGATGAAGTGGAATTAAACAAAAATTACGCACTTATCATCAACAGCAATGCCGGATTATGGGGATATTCCATTGGTGACACCGTAAAATTTATATCGAAAGATCCGTACCGGCTTCTTGTGACCGGAAGGATCAAACACTTTATCTCTGCTTTCGGAGAACATGTTATAGGCGAAGAGGTAGAAAAAGCAATGAAAAGTGCCATGGACAAATTTAAAGGAACTGAAACCGTTGAGTTCACCGTAGCTCCACAGGTAACCCCAAATGAAGGATTACCTATGCATGAATGGTTTGTGGAATTCCGCACACCGCCTGAAGACATACAATTGTTTGAAAAAGAAATAGATGCCAGGCTTCAGCAATTAAACTCGTATTATGAAGATCTCATATCCGGAAAAATATTACGCCCTTTGAAAATTATTCCGTTGAAAAAAGATGCATTCCGGGATTATATGAAGTCAAAAGGCAAGCTGGGAGGACAAAATAAAGTACCCAGACTATCCAATGATCGTCAAATAGCAGAAGAACTGATGCAATATCAATTATAATTTTTTATTATTGCGACCGTAAAAGACAAATTATACACAAATCATCCTGAACGAAGAAAAAAAACATATCGCTATACTCGGATCGACAGGATCTATCGGGAATCAGGCTCTGGAGGTAATCGCCAAAAACCCTGACAAGTTTCAGGTGGAGGTTCTTACAGCCAACAACAATGCCAATCTGCTGATCCGGCAGGCTAAGGAATCAAACCCGAATGCCGTGGTTATCGCCAATGAAGATTGCTATAAACAGGTATTTGATGCGCTTGATCCTCTGGGAATTAAAGTCTACGCAGGCGAAAAGGCACTTTGTAGCATCGTTGAAATGGATTCCATCGACATGGTCCTTACAGCCATGGTAGGCTACTCAGGACTTAAACCTACCCTGAGGGCCATCCAACACAAAAAAAATATAGCACTTGCCAATAAGGAAACCCTTGTTGTTGCGGGTGACCTGATCACCGCTGAGGCAAAGGCCAATGGGGTGAACCTGTATCCGGTGGATTCGGAACATTCGGCGATCTTTCAGTGTCTGGCCGGTGAGTTTCATAACCGGGTGGAGAAAATTATCCTGACAGCTTCGGGAGGACCTTTCAGAGGTAAAAATGCATCCAAACTGCAAAAGGTGACCGCCAAAGAAGCCCTCAAGCATCCCAACTGGGACATGGGAGCCAAAATCACCATCGATTCGGCAACTATGATGAACAAGGGCCTTGAGGTAATAGAAGCCAAATGGCTCTTTGCCCTCAATCCTGAACAAATAGATGTGATCGTGCACCCGCAGTCCATCATTCACTCACTTGTTCAATTTGAAGACGGATCCATAAAGGCCCAAATGGGACTTCCTGACATGCGGTTACCCATTCAATACGCCCTGGCATATCCACAACGGATAGCTTCTGATTTCCCACGGTTTAGCTTTCTGGACTACCCTGAACTGACATTTGAAAAACCTGACACCGATACTTTTCGTAATTTAGCATTAGCATTTGAGGCTTTAAATAAAGGCGGAAACATGCCCTGTATACTCAATGCCGCCAATGAAGTTGCTGTTGAAGCATTTCTACAAGAAAAGATCGGCTTTTTACAGATATCCGACATCATCGAAAAAAGCATGCAAAAGGGGCCATTTATTGCTTCTCCCGGCTTTGATGATTATATACATACTGATCACGAAATAAGAATAATAGCTAAAGAAATTTTAAATACATGAGTAGTACATTAGATATATTGGTAATGGTAGGACAGCTGGTTCTCGCGCTGTCCATCCTGGTAGGTGTCCATGAACTCGGGCATATGCTCGCTGCAAAAATGTTTGGTATGCGAGTGGAACAGTTCTCCATCGGATTTCCTCCCAAGATCTTCAGCTTCAAGTACGGAGAAACAAAATATTCTATCGGCGCCATCCCGCTGGGAGGATTTGTGAAGATCTCAGGTATGATTGACGAATCCCTCGACACAGAAAAGATGGCAGAGGAACCCAAACCCTGGGAATTCAGATCTAAACCAGCCTGGCAACGACTTATCGTAATGCTCGGAGGGATTATCGTAAATGTGATCACAGGTATTATCATCTTCATTGTCTTTACGTACAGCTTTGGCGATTCATATGTATCCATCAATGAGGTAAACAAATATGGTGTTATCCCCGGACCGGTCGGAAAAGAACTCGGCTTTGAAATGGGAGATAAAATTGTGAAGATAAACGGGGAAGCTTTTGAAAAATTCTCCGATATACGTGATCCGCACCTGCTGCTCGAAAGTGACAGCTACTATACGGTAGAACGGGATGGCAAGGAAATCGACATAAAAATACCTTCTGATTTCATTGAGAATTTCTCCAGAAATGATGCTGATTATATGTTTGTACGGCCAATAGAACCTTTCAAGGTCGGCGAAGTGATCAAGGGGAAAGGCGCTGATTCGGGAGGTCTGATGGAAGGAGACCGGATCGTAAAAATAGACACTCAGGAAGTACGGTATTTTCATGAGTTTAAAGAAGAACTAAGTCATTTTGCCGATAAAAAAGTAAATATTACGGTTTCAAGACCAGTAAATGAAGCAGAAACTTCCTTTGAAACAAAACAGTTAGCCATAAAGGTTGATAAAGACACTACCATGGGATTTTATCCAAAAAGCCTGCTGGATGAGATTAAAATTGATTATACCTTTATGCAAGCCATTCCGATTGGTACAGGAAGAGCATTCAGTGTTGTCTGGGTGAACATCAAAGCCTTCGGAAAAATGTTTAAAGGCGAACTGTCACCAACCAAAAACCTCAGAGGCCCCCTGGGCATCATGAAAACCTTCGGCGTAACATGGAACTGGTTACGATTCTGGACCCTGACAGGCCTAATCTCCATGGTACTGGCATTCATGAACCTGTTGCCCATACCGGCACTTGACGGCGGTCATGTTATGTTCCTCCTCTATGAGATCATTTCCGGCCGTAAGCCATCCGACAAATTTATGGAATATGCCCAAAAAGTAGGTATGGCAATACTCCTGGCCCTCATGGTGTTCATTGTTTTCAATGATGTGATCCAGGAATTTTTTTAGGATGCAATAACTATTTTAAAACATTATTACAGGAAGGCTGTCAGAAATGACGGCCTTTTTTGTTATTTTCTCTGGCTTAGGATTAAGTGAAACGGTCCCTGTGCCGAATATACGGGTAAACCAATTGTGTAAGATAATCATCACTTCACGGACTAATTAATTTATACGTACCCCAACTCTGGCGCAAGGTTTTAGCGATAGCGGTCCTTGTGCCGAACGCACTGATAATCCAATTAAAAAAGACAATCCTCACTTCACGGGATAATTAATCCCAGATTATTAATTGGATCGTACGCGAATATTGAAGTGTCGTGCTTCGGGCTTGAATGGGGAAATCATATGCGAAAGGCTAATACAGACAGGCTACTGATAAAAAACTTTTCCAAAGATCTTTAACTTTGGAAAAGGCTGATGGTAGGTTCTACCATTCGTCTTCCTCTTCTTCCTGAATCTCTTCGCGCATCTTATCCAGTTCTTCTTTGCTTGGGCGATAGAGTTCGAACTCAACCCTGCGGTTCAGTGCTTTGTCTTCTTCTGTTTTTTCTTCGACGATGGGCTTTGAACTACCGTATCCATATGTTTCAATGCGGGCGGATGCTATATTTCCAAAATAAATAATGTATTCAGCAATAGCCTTGGCACGCTGATTTGAAAGTTCCATGTTAAAATCATAGGCTCCATCGGAATCGGTATGCCCCGATATCCTGAGTTTAAAGTCCGGATTATCCAGCAGGAAGTCTGAGAGCTTGTCCAGATCGCCATACATTCCGGGTTTCAATTCGGAAGAATTGTTATCAAACTCAATAGATTCGAATTTCAACCTGCTTGAAATAGATTCTGTCACCATATTCAGCTCCATATCTTCTGTCAGGAAGAAAAACTCTTCGATCCTGAAAAATTCATCCCCCTGAATCACCATCAGATATTTGGAATTGTTTATCAGGTTAAATTCAAACCGTCCTTCCGTATTCAGGTATTTCGGTGCCACCTCTATGCCATTTTCCACATCAATGATCGAGACGATACCTCGTTCAAAAGGATCTCCTGTGACTGAATCAGACAACGTACCATAAAGCCTGGTTGTAGCCAGAGGTTGAGCACCCATTGGTAACGGGAATGAGTACAGATCCAGATTATTCAGATCATTTTCAATGCTACGGGCATAGTAGAGGTTCTCGGATTGAGCATCGATGGTAAAATAAAACTCACTTCCCAAACCGTTTACCAGCGGACCAATATTTTGTGGCTCTCCCCAGGTCGAGCCGATCTTACCGGATTTGTAGATGTCAAATTCGCCGAAATTCAGCAAATGGCCATTTGAACTGAAGTAAAGAATGTTATGCTCGGGATGAATGAACGGACTCACTTCACTGTTCCGGGTATTGATGATCGGGCCAATGTTCTGCGCCGGTGTCCATTCACCATTTTTATCCTTGTAGGAAAAATAAATGTCCGACATGCCAAAGCCCCCGATCCTGTCGGATGCAAAGAACAACGTATCTTCACTATGACTTAACGACGGATGCGAATCCCATGCCTTGCTGTTTATGTTTATTCCCAGGTTGCGGACATTGCCCCATGTGCTGTCTGCTTGTAGTTCTGCCACAAAAATATCGCAGCTTCCATAGGTATTGGGTGCATCACACCGGGCAAAATACAAGGTCTTTTTATCTTTGCTTAGACATACCGATCCCTCATTGTACTGGGTGTTTATATCTTTGAAAGGGTGTGCTTCATCCCACATGTTAAATTCAAATGTTGTATAAAAAACATCTTCATTCTGAACAGTCTCAAGTCCCCGTTCTACGGTGTTTCTCTTTGAAGTAAAGATCATCGTCTTGCTGTCAAGCGATAAAGCAGGTCCGTAATCCGAATATTCCGAGTTGATAAGATGCCCCATATTAAGCTTCCATCCCCTGGGAGGTCGCAGTGTGTCAATATTCCGTCGATAGTCAATCAGTTCATAGTAGTAATCAACCGGCACATACTGTTGCAATTCATTTTTACTGATTGAATCATAGTAGATCTCCAGCTTCGTCAGATCAATGTCGTTCCGATGATGTTTGAGTACCAGTCTGTACAACATTTTGGCCTCTTCCATATCGCCATATAACTCTGTTAATTTGGCATACCTCCACAAAAGATTGGTGTCCTTATAAAAATTCTGTATCCCGAAATTTTTTATGTATTCACCCATGATCAGATACAGACTCTCCCAGTCTCCCTGAGCCTCACGCCTGGCAATTTCTTTCAGATACCTGGGATTATTGTAGTATGGCACCTTGTTGATATTCTTAAATTCAAGTACTTCATCTGTGTTTACCAGGGGGATCATATCAAAATTTTCCCTTTTGTCCTTCTTATCCTTCTTTTTTTTCTGACACACCCCTTCTGTCATAACCGTGAAGGTTATCAGGATCAAGACGATAAAAAATCTGCCACAGCGCATAGGTATTTGAAAAATTGTTTTGTTATAACGGTTAATTGCGATAAATATGTCATAAATTTATTATTTAAACAAATACAATCACTTACAACATCATTTTGGCATAGCTATTGCCCCTCTAGGGTAGTATTATTTAATATGAAAAAATCATGCCAATATGGCAGGGAAGCGAACGTGTATATGACTAAAAGAAAAGATATTTTTACCTCACTGGCCTTAGCCGGATTCCAAAACGAAGACTCAGAAGAATTTATACAACTCATCGCACCAGGCGAAGATGATCAGTTTGACAGCGATTCTCTTCCGGACGAATTACCAATTTTACCGATACGAAATACGGTATTATTCCCAGGTGTTGTAATACCCATCACCGTAGGCCGCAAAAAATCGATCCGGCTTGTGAAAAACACCTACCGTGGTGACCGGATCATTGGTGTTGTTGCCCAAAAAAACAACAACGTTGAAGAGCCGGCTCCAAAAGATATGTTCACCGTCGGAACAGTTGCCAAAATAATTAAAATGCTGGTACTTCCGGATGGAAATACCACCATTATCATTCAGGGAAAAAGACGTTTCTCCATAGAAAATATTGTACAGGAAGAACCGTACATTAAAGCCAGTGTCCGGTATCTGGAAGATCATTTTCCGGATGTAAAAAACAAAGAGATAAAGGCCATCCTTCAATCAATCAAGGAGGCTGCTTACAAGATCCTTAAACTCAATCCGGAGATCCCTCAGGAAGCACAAATCGCCATCGATAACATCGACAGCCCCAGTTTTCTGACGCATTTCCTGTCGTCCAACATCAGCGCAGATGTTATTGACAAACAAAAACTGCTGGAAATAAAAGAAGGAAAAGACCGGGCAACACTGCTGTTGGAATTTATGATGAAGGATATCCAGATGCTCGAATTAAAGCAGGAGATTCAGAATAAGGTCCATTCGGATATCGACCAGCAGCAACGTGACTATTACCTGAGGCAACAAATAAAGATCCTACAGGACGAACTTGGATACGATGGCCCTGATCAGGAATTGAATATGATCCGCAAAAAAGCGGAGAAAAAGCAATGGCCTGAAGAGGTACAGATGCACTTCGATAAGGAATGTGAAAAGATCCAACGTATGAATCCGATGGCTGCCGAATATCCGGTTTCGATGAATTATGTAGAATTCATGGTCGATCTGCCCTGGAACGATTTCACAAAAGACAACTTTGACCTGAAGCGGGCATCCAAAATACTCGATAAAGATCATTATGGCCTCACCAAGGTCAAAGAGCGTATCATTGAGTTCCTGGCTGTCAGAAAATTGAAAAACGACCTGAAAGGGCCTATCCTGTGCCTGTATGGCCCTCCGGGTGTGGGAAAAACCTCCCTTGGCAAATCCATTGCCAAAGCGCTGAACAGAAAATATGTGCGTATGTCGCTGGGAGGCGTTCATGATGAGGCCGAGATCCGGGGACACCGTAAAACATATGTAGGCGCTATGCCGGGCAAAATCATTCAGCATATTAAAAAAGTAAAAGCAGCAAATCCGGTATTTGTGCTTGATGAGATAGACAAGGTAAATTCAGACTTCCGGGGAGACCCTTCTTCTGCCCTGCTGGAAGTACTTGACCCGGAACAAAACAATACCTTCAGCGACAACTATCTCGAACTCGACTACGACCTTTCCAATGTTCTGTTTATTGCAACTGCTAACACGCTTGAAACCATTCAGCCGGCATTGCGCGACCGTATGGAAATGATTGAGATAACCGGTTATACCCTCGAAGAGAAAGTTCAGATCGCTAAAAAACACCTCGTTCCCAAACAACGAAAAGAACATGGTGTAAAATCAAAAGATATAATTGTAACAGACGAAGCCATCGTCAAGATTATCGAAAGTTACACCCGGGAATCCGGTGTGCGAAATCTTGAACGGCAAATAGGAAAGGTTATCCGGTCAGTGGCAAAATCAGTTGCAATGGAAGAGGCATATCAAAAACGAGTAAGCAAACCACAGGTACGCGACATCCTTGGTGCCGAAATATTTGATAAAGAGATCTATGAAGACAACCTGCTTCCGGGTGTCGTAACCGGACTTGCCTGGACCCAGGTAGGTGGTGAGATCCTGTTTATTGAGTCGAGCCTTAACAGAGGTAAAGGCAAACTGACCTTATCCGGACATCTTGGTAATGTCATGAAGGAATCGGCTATCGCTGCCTTGTCGTACCTGAAGTCGAATGCAGATAAGCTGGACATCCCCTTTGAAGTATTTGAAAATTATGACCTTCATATCCATGTGCCTGCCGGAGCAGTGCCTAAAGATGGTCCATCTGCGGGTGTAACCATGCTTACCAGTCTGGCGTCCGTATTTACACAGCGAAAAGTAAAGGCCAAAATCGCCATGACCGGTGAGATAACCCTGAGAGGCAAGGTATTGCCTGTTGGAGGTATCAAAGAAAAGATCCTTGCTGCTCGCAGGGCTGGTATTAAGGAGATTATTTTGTGTCACCGAAACCGAAAGGATATTGAAGAAATTGAAAGTATCTATCTTAAATCGCTGAAAATTCACTATGTTGAAACGGTTGATGAAGTGATAAAACTGGCTTTATTGAAAGAAAAAGTTAAAAATCCGATGAAATTTATTCTCGAAAAACCGGCAAAAGACTGATATTCGTATAACAGAAATAATTTAAACTATTTTGAATAAATACCTGCTGATCCTGATTTTCCTCCAGACACATTTCTGCATTGCCCAGACAGGCGGCAGGAACACATTTGATTTTCTGGAGATTGCAGGAAGCACAAAAGTGTCGGCTCTCGGCGGCGCACAAGTATCCGACAGATCCGAAGATGTTAATGCCATCTTTTATAATCCGGGATCTGTACAGGACACACTTCACAACTACATTTCTGTTAATCAGACCTTCTACTATGGCAATATCAGCCTGAGTACCCTGGCGTATGCTTTTGACCATTCAAAAACAGGATTATGGACCTTCGGCATCAGGTATCTCAACTATGGCAAAATGGATAACCTGGATGAAACAGGCTTATATCTCGGAGAATTCAGCGCCAAAGATTTCGTCGTCTCTGTGGGAAAAAATCATATTTCCGGTCCCTTTTCCTTCGGTGCAAATATGAAGCTGGCCTCCTCCTGCATCCATCATTACAATGCCTCGGCCTTGTTATTTGATCTGGGAGGTACTTTTCAGCACCCCCGACACGACCTTACCATAGGTCTTGCGGTAAGAAATATCGGTTTTCTGCTCAATGATTTCTCGTCCACCTCATCCTCCCCGCTTCCCCTGACTGCTGAGGTAGGTGTGACCTATAAACCGGAGCATATGCCCGTCAGGCTTTCTGTTACTGCCCATCACCTCACCAAAGGAAATCTTTATGAAGATGATGACAATCCGGATTATCCAGTCGAAAAACCTAACAGCTTGCAAAGAGTATTCAGCCATTTTGTGATAGGTACAGAGATCATCCTGTCACCCAATGTACATGCACGACTGGGGTATAATGCATACCGCAGGAAAGAACTACGGTTAAATGAAAAATCGGGTCTTTCAGGAATATCCTATGGATTTATGGCACGCATTAAAGCATTTGAGGTGAGTTTCTCAAGAAATCACTACCATGTTGCCGGAGCTCTGAACCAGCTGGGCGTGACCCTGAACCTTAATACACTCATAAAACAAAAAAAACAATTGTAAATGAAAGAATTTGAAGAAAGAAATTTGACGCCCAGACAGATCGTCGAAGAACTTGACAAATATATAATCGGCCAGAATGACGCAAAAAAAAATGTCGCCATCGCCATGCGTAACCGATGGAGGCGCATGAATGTGAAAAGCGATATTCAAAGTGAGATCATTCCCAACAACATCCTGATGATTGGTGCTACCGGTGTCGGTAAAACCGAAATAGCCCGTCGGATCGCCAAGATCACCCGGGCACCATTCACAAAAGTGGAAGCCTCCAAATTTACGGAAGTAGGATATGTAGGTCGCGATGTTGAAAGTATGGTCCGCGACCTGGTGGAACAAAGCATCAACCTGGTAAAGACCATTAAAAAAGAACTGGTAAAAGACAAAGCCGAAGAGAGTGTGGAAAACATCATCCTGGATGCCCTGATCCCTCCGGTTAAAAATTCGCCGCTTCCAAAAACGAATATTGAACTTCCTGAAAGCAACGAAACGCCTGTTTCCGATGCTGAATTAAATGAACGTACCCGAGAACGGTTCAGAGAAAAAATCCGGAATGGCGAACTGGAAGACCGGAAAATCGATATAAATGTAAAACAATCGAGCACTGCCGGTGTCAGCATGATTGGGGGCGGCATGATCGATGAGGCATCTATGATCAACCTGCAGGATATGCTGGGAAATATGATGCCTAAAAAAGTTAAAAAGCGAAAAGTCACAATCCGGGAAGCCCGCAAAATCCTTATCGAAGAAGAAGCGGCAAAGCTTATCGATATGGACGAAGTAAAAGATGAAGCCATTGAAAGAGCCGAAAACTCCGGCATCATTTTCATTGACGAGATTGACAAAATAGCCGGCGGTTCCTCCAAAGGTTCCGGACCTGACGTGAGCCGCGAAGGCGTACAACGGGATCTGCTTCCCATCGTCGAAGGAACAACCGTCAACACAAAATATGGCGTGATAAAAACCGACCATATCCTTTTCATCGCTGCAGGTGCTTTCCATGTTTCCAAACCTTCAGACCTGATCCCTGAATTGCAGGGAAGGTTCCCGATACGGGTGGAACTGGACAACCTCACGAAAGATGACTTTATACGTATCCTGAAAGAGCCTAAAACAGCCCTCACCAAACAATATATTGCGCTGTTCGAAGCAGAAAATGTAGCCCTTTCGTATAATGACGATGCGCTTGAATCCATGGCAGAGATCGCTTTTCACATCAATGAAGAAGTAGAAAACATCGGAGCACGACGTCTGCATACCGTAATGAGCCAGATCCTGAACGATTTTCTGTTTGACGTGCCGGATGTAATAGGTGAGAATGCTAAAATAGTTATACATAAAGAACTGGTAGAAGAAAAACTGGCTGCACTTATGAAGAACAAAGATCTGAATCAATATATTTTGTAAAAGAAATACCTGATCCGAAAAAGATCTCCGGATATCCAAAGATGGCCATAAATTTTATGTATACCGGGATATTTTTTTAGATTTGCTTTTTCAGCAAAAAAGGCGCTTATGCAGGATTTTCATGAAATTTTAAAAATTATCGACGGAGCAATAGGAGGCAGCCAGTGGTTTGCCCTGGTTCTGCTCGGAACAGGTATATTTTTTACCCTGTATCTCAGATTTCCGCAGATACGCTATTTTTTACATGCCATCAAATGTGTAAAAGGTAAATATGATAAATCCGGCGACGAAGGCGATACTTCCCACTTTCAGGCGCTGGCTACTGCCTTATCCGGCACCGTAGGTACCGGTAATATTGCCGGAGTTGCCTTCGCCATATACCTTGGTGGCCCGGCAGCCCTATTCTGGATGCTGGTAACAGCGGCTTTGGGAATGACAACAAAATTTGTTGAGGTAACACTATCGCACAAATACCGGGAAAAGGCCAAAGACGGCACAATGGCCGGCGGACCGATGTATTATATGAAAAATGCTGATTTCAGATTCTTTGGAAAAAAACTGAACCTGAAATGGATGGCGGTGATATTTGCTGTCGCCACAGTATTTTCTTCCTTTGGCACCGGAAGTCTGCCACAAATCAACAGTATTTCGAATTCTATATTCGAAGCGTTTCGAATTGATCACTGGATTACAGGCTTAATATTATCCGTTATTCTGGCCCTTGTAATTATCGGAGGTATCCGCAGGATCGCCAAGGTCACCTCCAGGCTGGTCCCTGTCATGGCCATCATCTACTTTATCGGCGCCCTTATTGTTATTGTTTATAACTACGAAAATATCATACCCTCCTTTATTTCCATATTTTCAGATGTGTTTACCGGTACGGCAGCCATGGGAGGTTTTCTGGGAGCAACATTCTCATACGCATTTAACAGAGGCGTAAACAGGGGGTTGTTTAGTAACGAAGCCGGTCAGGGATCTGCACCTATAGCACATGCCTCGGCCAAAGCACACGAACCAGTATCGGAAGGAATGGTGGCAATCCTGGAACCGTTCATTGATACCATTATTATTTGCTCCCTTACAGGAATGGTACTGCTCTCTTCAGGAGTATGGCACGAAAAATATGAAAACACCTTTCAGCGTTCGGATATGAAAATCCTGTCTGAAGTGTATGACGACTCAAATAAAGAAAATATCAATACGCTTGCAACAATCCTAGATTCAAATGATTCGACCCACTTTTTCTCAGGCAACCTTCAGGTAGAACAGGGAAAAATAAAAAATCAGGTATCCATACTCCATGCCCGGTCACTGGCGGAAGATGTTGTCGTTTATAAAAAAGATTCGCTCTTCTCCGGAACTGTTCCGGTTGATAACGGAGATCTTGAAGATCCTGATAACATCATCATACTAAAAGGAAAATCCCTTATTCATAGTGCTCCGCTTACAACAGTAGCTTTTACAAAAAGTTTTCTGGGAGAATATGGGAAATATATTGTTGCCATAGGTCTGCTGTTGTTTGCCTTTTCCACGGCAATTTCGTGGTCGTACTATGGAGACAGGGCCATGACATTCCTGTTCGGATCAGGATCGATAATATATTTCAGGATTGTATATGTACTGGGATTCTTTCTTGCCTCCTTTACAGACACAACCATTATATGGACATTCTCAGGAATTACCATTGTATTGATGACATTGCCCAACCTGTTAGGGCTGGTTTTATTACGAAAAGATGTAAAATCAACAATTGACAAATATTGGATTGACTTTAAAAATGAATATCCGGATGAAAAAGCGCCGGATTGATATAAGCACCGGTAATATCACCGGTAAGAATGAAATACATCAGAATAAATATTTTTTATTTACTAAAAGATAAATAAAGAACTTAACTTTACATGTTTTAAAAGTAGATGAATAGAAATGATTGGTAAACTACTCACCAAATTATTTGGCACAAAATCAGACAGGGATATCAAAGAAATACTCCCTTATGTTGAAAAAACGAACGAAGAATTCGCGTTGTTGAAAAATATTTCCGATGACGAATTACGAAATATATCCAAAGAATTACAGGACACGATCAATGAGGCACTGAAAGAAATCGATACCCAGATCAAAGACCTGAATG
>JBNKDZ010000595.1:0-1859 GCA_050288525.1 Cyclobacteriaceae bacterium | reverse complement strand
TAATCAATTACCATTTCCTCCGGCACATACTTTCTATTATCAATTCCAAAATCTGGATATGGTATCCCATCAGTTGGGTGTGACATTTAGCTTTGACTATATTTATGCCCACAACCTTAGGTTTAAACTCTATGGAACATTCCAGCAGACCAAACTTAAGGATTATCTTGACAGAAATCCGCAACAATCTTTGGAAGCTTTAATAGCAACAAGACTCGGATTGACTGTGCCCGATGATTTAAAAGATATTTCCAACAACTGGACTCCGACCTTCTATGGTGGCCTGATCTGTAATTATCAGCCGGTAGAGAAATTGAGTCTGAATGCAAATATCTATTTCCTCGGCGAAGAAGACATGATCTTCCAATACGAAAATGCCAATGTTGAACCTAAAACGCTGGTCAACCTGAAAGCATCGTATAAAGTTTGGAAAGACAATGCCGTTTACATCAACGTCAGGAACCTGTTTGACGATTCAGACCCCGAATTCCCGTTCATGGATGAAACAGGAAGAAGGTTCTACGCAGGTTTACACTTGAAATTTTAACTAACCTCATAATACTATTATACCAGCCATTGTGGATTGATTTTCACAATGGCTTTTTTTTGATTTGAGTTAAATGATTAGTCTTTAGCAGATTTGATTAAGTCACGCTTTACAAAAGCGCGCCAGCGCCATGCACCAGCATCACCATAATTTCAATCAAACGCTTCGCGCTGAGCTCTAAGCGCTATGCTGTCCTTGTTCCTTGCTCCTTGTTCCTTTATCCTAACCTCCTATTTATCCCTTTCTATCGTAAACTGGATCAACTGTCCGAGTGAGGTCTTGTAGTTGGAATCTTCAAAGGTATTGAGCAGTTCCAGGGCCTCATTATAGTATTTTTCCATGACGTTCTGAGCATATTCAATACCCCCGGAGGCCTTCACAAATTCAATTACCTCAGCCACAACTTTCTGCTTGGTGCTTTGGTTTTTGATTTTAAAAATGATTTTTTTTCGCTGTAAAAAGGAGGTGTTTCTCAGCGCATAGATCAATGGGAGGGTCATCTTTTTTTCCTTGATATCGATTCCCAAAGGCTTGCCAATCTCGGATGTGCCGTAGTCAAATAGATCATCCTTGATCTGAAAAGCCATACCAATCTTCTCTCCAAGCAGCCACATACGGTCTGCAATTTCTTTGTCGGCTTCTGACGAACAGGCGCCTACTGAACAACAGGATGCTATCAGTGAGGCCGTTTTCTGCCGGATAATATCATAATACACAGCCTCGTCAATGTCAAGCCTTCGGGCTTTCTCCATTTGCAACAGTTCTCCCTCACTCATTTCCCTTACAGCATTGGAGACAATCTTTAGCAGATCGAAGTCACCATTATCCACTGAAAGAAGCAATCCTCTCGACAACAGGTAATCTCCTACCAAAACAGCAATTTTATTTTTCCAGAGGGCATTGATGGAAAAGAAGCCTCTCCTGTAATTCGAATCATCGATCACATCATCATGCACGAGTGTGGCAGTGTGTAAAAGTTCGATTAGGGCTGCTCCCCGGAATGTCGCCTCCGTAATCTTACCACATAAGCCGGCAGAAAGGAAAACAAACATCGGACGCATCTGTTTCCCCTTGCGCTTTACGATATAACTCATAATTTTGTCGAGCAGTAAAACTTTGCTTTTCATGAAATCACGGAATTTTTTTTCAAATTCCACCATTTCATTGGAGATCGGAGACTGAATATCTTTTAAATTTAGCGACATATAGTAAAAGAAGGTACAATTATACTATCTATTTACTCAGATGCAAAGTTTATGATCTTAAAATCGATTTGATTAATATTAAATATTTAAAGAATGTTTAAAAAGGA
>JBNKDZ010000594.1:0-10721 GCA_050288525.1 Cyclobacteriaceae bacterium | reverse complement strand
TGCCCCGTGTACCCGGACATGAAATGGTGGTCCGCTACAATGGCGATATCTATGCAGCCTGGCCGGGAACATCGTGCGGAACATGCAGATATTGCAGGGAGGGAAAAGAAAACCTGTGCGATGACATGTGGATCATTGGTTTTCACCTGGACGGTGGATTTGCCGACGAAATGCACCTTCCTGAGCATAGTCTGATCCCCTTGCCTGCGGGATTAGATCCTGTTACAGCCAGCTTTGCTGAGCCTGTTGGGTGTATCGTAAATATGTTCAAAAAACTAATGCCCGTACAAGGCGACCGAATGCTGATCTACGGGGGAGGAACCCTTGGATTGCTTGCTTCAGCAGTTGCGAAGGAATATGGGGTTGTTCCGTTGGTGATCGAAAAAAGCGATACGAAGATCCAAAAAGCGGGAGATTTTATTGAAAAGGCCTCCGTAAGGATCGTAAAAGATACCAATGAAAGTCATTTCGATCATGTCATCAATGCCTGCGCCGATCCTTTAGCCTTTCTGTCGGGGATCACCCGGTTGAGGAAAGGGGGCAGTATCGGGCATTTCAGCGGATTTGAAAAAAATCTGCAGGCTGAAACGAATCTGCTGAACCTGGTCCATTACAAGGAATTAAAGATCTTCGGAGCGTACGGTCTGACAAAAAATGATATGGTTGAAGCGGTATCGATGCTTCAGAAGATATCACCACTGGTGAATCTGCTGGTAGAAGATCTTATCGGGTTGCATCAGGTCCCGCAAATTATTAAACACGTATTATCAGGAAAAGCCTATAAGTATGTTGTGGATTGTTCGGAAGTATCCGGACAGTCAACAAAAATTTCAAAAAAAAGAATCATGGAAAAAGACACGAAGAATACATCAAATAACCAGGTGAAAGAACTATTGAATATGGCGGATTTGTCCGGCGTCGATGAAACGCTGCTGGCAAATGCCCGGCAAAAGATCGATTACAAAACCAAACCGTTGGGAGCATTGGGCATGCTTGAAGCGCTGGCAATAAAAATGAGTCAGATCCGGAATACCCTTAATCCTGAAATCAACAGAAAGGCATTGTTTGTTTTTGCGGCGGACCACGGCATCGCTGAAGAAGGTGTGTCAGCATTCCCGCAGGAAGTAACGCAGCAGATGGTGCTGAATTTTCTAAACAAGGGAGCCGCAATAAATGTCCTGACATCCTACCAGGGGATTGATCTTTCAATCGTAGATATGGGGGTGAAAGGGGAGCCGATACAGAATTCTGAATTGTTGAACAGACGTATTGCTGAGGGAACAAAGAATTTTGCCGTTCAGAAGGCTATGACGGAGGCTGAAGCAGTTAATGCGTTGAAAGCCGGAATGGAAATATTCAGTTCCGAAAACACAAAACAGAAGATCGATATCCTGGGGCTAGGGGAGATGGGCATTGCCAATACCACCAGCGCCTCCGCTATAATCAGTAGTGTGACCGGTATCTCTGTGGCAGAATGCGTAGGCAGAGGGACAGGCATTGATGATCAGGGACTTGAACATAAGATCAAGGTCATTGATAAGGCGTTACAATTTCATAAGCCTGATCCGAAAAATGCATTGGATATCCTTTCATCCGTCGGAGGATTTGAAATTGCCGGTATGGCCGGAGCAATGCTGGCTGCGGCCTCACAACGTTGTGCTGTTGTGCTGGATGGATTAATATCGACCTCTGCCGGATTGATTGCCTACTTTATCGATCCTAATGTGGCCAATTTTATGATAGCCGGGCATAAATCGGTTGAAAAAGGACATATACACGCACTTAAATTCATGAACCTCGAACCAGTGCTGGACCTGAATATGAGACTTGGAGAGGGGACGGGAGCAGCACTGACAATCGACCTCGTGGATGCTTCCTGTCATATCATGTGTGAGATGGCCTCTTTCGATGATGCCGGGGTTACGAATAATGAATAATTTTGTATAAAAAGTACGTATTTTTTAGTAAATTTGGATCAACACATCACATTTAAAAGTGAAGTGTTGATCCGATAGATACATGATGCATTCGTGTGATATCGTTGAAAATAACATCAATCAAATAATGTTTTAGTTATCCGCCGCCTATTATGAACTAAAACAATAATAGTTATTAACAAGTCGTTGTTCTGTAGAGATTAAAACCCGTTGATTCATGACTACTGAAAATTTCGCAAAAGCCGCAAAACATATTGTCGAAGACAGAAACGGTTCGGACTATTATCAGGATGCATTATTGCTTGCTCATTATCTGGAAAAGACATTGGAAATGCCGTTTGAGGAAGCATTGAAAAAAGCCAAGATTATACATGATGACCGTAATGGCGCAAATTATTATCAGAATATCGACATCCTGACCAATTTTCTTAAACAGAATGGTGATCAGTTTCATTTTATTATTGATGAAATTCTGGATCTTTATACGGATTCTACGCTACTCGTACTATTAAACGATCTTGTATCCATCGGGACCTGGCCAACGCCGGAAAATCTGAAAAACCAATGAGTGATAAAGCAGCATTTCTACAGAAGCTGATAGATAAACTGTTGACAGTCACTGAAAATGAGCGTTTGGGAAATGTGATCAGGTAACCAAACGAAAAACCATTCATTTTCCTGATTTCATCATCCATACACAACCAATGTTATGACTGGTATACATTGGCATTTATATTAAAACAAAAAGATAATTGCCATGAGTCAAAAAATCAGGATTGCTTCCTTCAATCTGGAAAACCTTGATATTCAAAAAAAAGATAGTGAACCGACTCTTGAAACGAGGATTCTACTTATTCGTCCTCAGATCGAACGGTTAAATGCCGATATCCTGTGCCTTCAGGAAATCAACGGTCAGGAATTTCCCGGGAATCCGAGAGAATTATATGCTTTACGTGAGCTGATTAAAGATACTTTGTATGAGAATTATTATCTGGCATCCACAAAAACTTCCAATGGCCGTGATGTTTATGATGAACGGAACCTGGTTGTTTTAAGCCGTTTTGAGATCACAGATGTACAACAATACAAAAACACCTTTATCCGGTCTCCAAAATATCAGCTTGTGACAGCTCAACCTTACGAAGACGAAGCTAAACAGGTGGAATGGGAACGCCCGCTGCTCTATTGCAAAATTAACCTGCCGGATAATGAAGTTTTACATCTGTTGAATTTGCATTTAAAATCAAAACTTCCGAGCAATATTCCCGGTCAGCGAAAAGACAGCTATACATGGAAAACAGCCTCCGGATGGGCAGAAGGATATTTCCTGTCATCCATGAAGCGGGTCGGGCAAGCGCTCGAAACACGTGTGCTGGTTGATAAGATCATTATGGAGAATGGAGCACCATTTATTGTGGTTTGTGGTGACTTTAATGCCGAGAGTGACGAAGTGCCTGTAATGGCGATACGAGGAGATATTGAAAATACCGGAAATTTCGAACTGATCGACAGGGTGCTTGTTCCGTGTGAAAATACAATCCCTGAATATTCAAGGTACAGCCTGCTTCATCAGGGAAAGGGCGAAATGATCGATCACCTGCTGATATCCAGGAACATGCTGAAGTATTATCGCAGGGCCGAAGTTTATAATGAGATGCTGCATGATGAGTCTATTGCCTTTGCAACTGATAAAAAATATCCTGAATCAGACCATGCGCCGATTGTGGCAGAATTTGAAATGTGAAATGTGTAATTATAAAGATCTGTTTAATGTGTATTCCAGACGCCACAGCCTATGGTATCTTGATAATTCGGGTGATGTAAATATTTTTATATTGTCGAAGTAGAAAAAACGGATGGCACAGGCAAAGCGTTTTATTTCCGTTTATTCAAGGGTATGAGACAAAGGTAATTCCGGAGGGTACAAAGTGTTGATTTATGCCTGTTATGATTTTCAAGGATGTATACCTGATTTTTTCCAATCCCCGGAAATACCAACCGATTCAATTTAACTAACTCAGGGTTATTTTTTGCCTTTGTTAAACCGTTTCTTTCCCCGAAAAGATTTTTTAGGCCCGCTTCCTCCTCTATTTCGTGTCCTGGGCTGATAAGCAGGCGCAGGGCCCAGCGATTCGGGAACTTTTGCTTTAGGAACAGGCTTACCCAGCAACGTTTCAATATCCTGAAATTTATTATGCTCGTTTTCACCAATTAAAGTGAAAGCAACACCTTTAGATTCGATCCTTGCAGTACGCCCGATCCGGTGGATGTAATCTTCTCCATCATCCGGTACATTGTAGTTTATAACAAGTTCGATATCGTCAATGTCAATACCTCTTGAAAGGATGTCAGTGGCTACCAGAACGTTAATCTTTTTATTCCGGAAGTTGATCAGCACTTCTTCCCGGGCTTTCTGGTCCAGGTCTGAGTGAATATCTTCGATCAGGTATCCTTCTTTCTTAAGTTCTCGACTTAACTGCTTTACACTGCTTTTTGTCGAGCAAAAGATAATAACGCTTTGCAGCTTTTTAGCCGCAAACAGGTATTTTATCAGAGGTATTTTTTGTGCATCATGGACAACAAAAGCAACCTGAACGATCTTATCCGGCGGTCTGGATATAGCAATGCTAATCTCATCAGGTGCATTAAGAATCTTATTAGCCAGTGTGCGAATTTTTGGCGGCATTGTAGCTGAGAACATAAGATTTTGTCTTTTATCAGGTAAATACGTGATAATATTCATGATGTCGTCATGAAATCCCATATCCAGCATCCTGTCTGCCTCATCGAGCACCAGGTATTTGATGCTTTTCAGGTTAATATCTTTCATTTTGAGATGCGCCATCATCCTTCCCGGAGTACAGACGATGATGTCTGCACCATGTGTGAGCGCTTTCTTTTCCCGGGCAAAGGACGAACCATCATTCCCCCCGTATATGGCTATTGAACTGATCGAAGTATAGTACGACAGTCCTTCCAGCTGTTGATCGATCTGTATTGCCAACTCACGGGTTGGTACAATGATCAGTGCTTTTACCCGGTCATCGTCATGGGGCTCTGTCAGGATCTTGTGTACAATAGGCAGTAAAAATGCTGCTGTCTTTCCTGTGCCTGTCTGGGCGGAAGCTATAATGTCCTTGCCGGAAATTATTTTTGGAATGGCCTGTTCCTGAACAGGTGTCGCTGTCTCAAATCCTGTTGCGGTAATACTTTCTAATAAATCAGGATGTAATTCGAATTCACTAAATCTCAATGGACGTATCTGTTTATTGTAATTTTTTGTGAAATTAGAACCATTGTTGTAATAATACAAGCAAATGACTCAATTGGAGATGAAAATCGATTTTATATTATGTAATAATTACACTCAGCTACTAAATATTTTGAAATTCATTTAGAACACTATACTGTTTTTTACATAAAAACATCCTACTTTTGCGGTTTCAAATATATAGGATGCAATCGATACGGAATATAGCAATTATAGCGCACGTCGACCATGGCAAAACAACATTGGTCGACAAGATTATCCAGGAGTGTAAAATACTGGATCAGAGGAAGGAATTTGGTGAATTGATCATGGACAGTAATGACCTGGAGAGAGAGCGGGGTATTACCATTTTGTCGAAAAATGTATCAGTTAATTACAAAGGTGTAAAAATCAATATAATCGATACCCCGGGTCACGCGGATTTCGGAGGTGAAGTAGAACGGGTACTGAAAATGGCCGATGGTGTATTGTTGTTGGTGGATGCGTTTGAAGGTCCGATGCCACAGACACGATTCGTATTGAGCAAAGCCCTGGAGCTGGGACTTATGCCCATTGTTGTTGTAAACAAAGTGGATAAGGATAACTGCCGGCCGGATGAGGTTCACGAGAAAGTATTCGATCTCATGTTCAACCTTGAAGCAAATGAAGAACAGCTGGAGTTCGAAACCATATTCGGATCCTCCAAACATGGCTGGATGAGTAAAGACTGGCAAAAACCTACAGATAACATCATTCCGTTGCTTGATGCCATCATCGAGAAATTTGATGAGTCACCCTATATTCCCGGTGATCCGCAAATGCAGATTGCGTCACTCGATTACTCCAACTTTGTCGGTCGTATTGCAATCGGAAGGGTATATCGTGGTGATATTGAAGAAGGGAAAGATTATATTTTATGTAAAAAGAATGCTCAGAAAAAGGTCCGGATAAAAGAGCTGTTTGTATTTGAAGGACTTGAAAAAGTAAAGGTCAAAAAAGTACGAAGCGGTGACCTTTGTGCAGTTGTAGGGATAGAGGACTTCGATATTGGGGATACCATAGCAGATCTCAACAATCCGGAGCCACTGCCAAGAATATCCATCGATGAACCAACTATGAGCATGTTGTTCACGATCAACAACTCGCCCTTTTTCGGAAAAGAAGGAAAATTTGTGACTTCCAGACACCTGAGGGATCGGTTGATGAAGGAAACAGAAAAGAACCTTGCCCTGAGGGTGGAAGAGACAGATACCGAAGATAAGTTTATCGTGTTCGGACGCGGGATACTCCACCTGTCCGTTTTGATAGAAACCATGAGAAGAGAAGGGTATGAACTTCAGGTAGGTAAGCCTCATGTGATTATTAAGGAGATTGATGGAGTGAAATGTGAACCGATTGAAACGCTGGTGATCGATGTGCCTGAACAAAGTTCCGGAAAAGCCATCGAACTGGTGACCCAGCGAAAAGGGGAGCTTTTAGTGATGGAACCAAAAGGAGATCTGCAGCATCTCGAATTCAATATTCCTTCACGAGGATTGATCGGTCTACGTAATTTTATTCTTACCGCAACAGCCGGCGAGGCCGTGATGACACACCGTTTTAAATCGTTTGAACCTCTCAAAGGTGAAATAACCAGCAGAAGCAATGGATCCCTGGTGTCTATGGAAACTGGTATGGCAACTGCCTATGCCATTGATAAATTACAGGACAGAGGACGGTTTTTCATTGAACCGGGCGAACAGATATACAAAGGGCAGGTCATTGGTGAACACACCAGGGCAATTGATCTTGAAGTAAACGCTATTAAAGGAAAGAAACTTACCAACATGCGGGCGGCCGGATCAGATGATAATTCAAAAATAGCTCCGAAGATCAAATTTTCGCTTGAAGAATCTATGGAATACATAAAGGATAATGAATATCTGGAAGTTACCCCGATAAGTCTGCGGATGCGAAAAATCGGATAATTTTAAGTTGTATTAGATGGATTCAGGCAGGTAAAAAATCATCGGATTTTGCAGGAGGCATTTTAATAAATAAAGACTGTTGTCCGTTATAAGTTATCAGGAAAACATATTCCTGAAAAAAAATACAAATTTGTTCAAACACTTATCATGTATGGTGGTTTATTCCGTAAAGTGTATTTTAAAAAAATAATATATTAATGGAAACCAACGAACAATTGTACGCTATGCCACGCATAGGGGATACTGCCCCCGATTTTCAGGCAGTAACAACAAAAGGGACAATCAAATTTTCGGATTTCGCCAAAGATAAATGGGTTGTATTGTTTTCACACCCGGCCGATTTCACACCGGTTTGTACCACAGAAATGAGTGGGTTTGCTCAACGAAAAGCTGAATTTGATAACCTGAATACAGAACTGATCGGTTTGAGTATAGACAGCATCCATTCACACCTTGCATGGGTGAACAATGTTAAGGAAAAAACCGGCGTGTACTTTGACTTCCCGATCATTGCCGATCTGGATATGAAAGTAGCTAAATTGTATGGTATGTTGCAGCCGAATGAAAGTGAAACTGCAGCAGTCAGAGCGGTTTTCTTCATCGATCCGAATAAAAAGATCCGGCTGATTATGTATTATCCGCTTAATGTTGGAAGAAATATGGATGAGATCCTTCGTGTATTGGAAGGTCTGCAGATTTCGGATAAACATAAAGTTGCATTACCGCTTAACTGGAAAAAAGGAGAAAAAGTAATCGTTCCTCCGCCAAAAACCCTTGATGAGATGGAAGACAGGATCAATGATAAGTCCTGCGAAAAGGTTGACTTCTATCTATGCAAAAGAGATCTTTAAATAGAAAATAACTTTCTTAATCAGAGGCTGTCGTAAAAAGACAGCCTTTTTTGTTAAAAAGTATGTATCAATGATATAAATTTTTAAGTATTTTTTATAATAAAATCATTATAGCAAATTTTGGTATTAATTTAAGAAGAGGAATAAATCAATTTATTGAAAGGATATACGATGTGTTTTTGCGGTATTGGTGATTATAAGGTTGAAAATCAGCTTAATAACAGTTCTTTTTGTAAATTGTACACAGTGTGATATTATGTATTCCCAAAACCGATTTATTTAATTATTTGGTTTTGGAATAAAAAAATAAACGATTCTTTTTTGTGTTAGTTCAATCATTTTTTATAAATTAAAAAGGAACACATTTTACTTTTAGGCATAATAGTTGTTACTAACAGGGAATGATATTTTAAATCCTAAAAAAATGAATGTGTAATTGTTTTAAAAAGAGAATGTTAACCTGAGAGAATTGTAGGAAGATAGTTGTATTATGCCTGTCTTGCAACATCCGGAAGGGTTACAAAAAATAATTGCTTCATAAATAAGAGGAAATACAACATTATATATCTAACTAACTACGTGAATTATGAAAAAAATCCTTACTAATTGGATTAAGGAATTAAGTGTTGGTCTATACACTTTCATGTCCTTAAAAGATTTTAAGATTTTTTGTACATCTCTGTTAATTTGTCTTGTTTTTATTGTTAATCCTGCTTCATCACAGAATATAAGTGGTCTGGAAGGAAAACAATTGACCAAACTGGACGATCTTGGCTCAGCTTTAATTTCCATGATCGGAACAGGAGGTATCAGTGGCGAAATTCAATCCGTTACCGTAACAAAAGATGGAGAAAATATCCTGGAGGTAGAAGTTGAATTTACAGGTTTTGAAACCAACTATTTGCGGGCAAGGGTCCTGGATGGAGAAAAAAAAGACCAGAGAGATATCTCAGAGGATGAAACAGACCTTCAGGGAGCAGAAAGCCCGATAAAGCTTTCGTTCAATATGAGTTCAGATGTTCCGGAAGACACAAATTTTGAATCTCCATTCCTTGAGATCAAAATCTCAAAAAATAAAAGTTCTTTTAGTGGGAAGATATTTATGTACAGCCTGCATAAAAAATGGCAAAAAGCAATCAGAAATGAAAACCTGGTGCTAAATGTTAAGCCACAACCTATTGGCTCCGCAGCTTCATTAAAAGAGGCCCAGAAAGAACTGGTAATGCCTAAAAAAACACAGGTATTTAAAGTTCAGAACATGAAATTAGCAAATAGTGCTGTGCTAAACACCAACACCAACATATCAAACACACCAGCTTCCAACACATCATCATCAAATAAACCGGCTGCAAATCCGTTGGATGGCACATGGGTCAACGAGGACACAGATACAAGGTCTATAACACGTATGATCGTGTCAAATAAAGGAACGAAAATTCAGGTGTTCGGAAAATGTTCCCCGAAAGATTGTGATTGGGGGACGAAACCTCTGACAAAAGCCTCAGGTGTTTACTATCGGGCATACTATGATCAGGGATTCGCAAATTCGACTTTTTCTATCCGGTTTGTGGATAAGAAAATGTATGTTTCTGAAGTACGAAAATATAAAGATAACCGCCCCGAAAAGCGAAATAAATACACCTTTAAAAAGTTTGAAATACAACTGATGGTAGCCAGGCCTATTGCCGGAACCATGATAAATACGAATACCAATACAAATACCAACACCGGAAATAACCCTACACTTTCATTAGGGCAGGATGAAGTTGATAAAGGCGCCCAGGGACCTTCAAATCAGCCGATATCATTGTGGGAAGAGCTGAAAACAGATGTTGATTTTGAGTCGCCTACCGAAATCACCAATATCCGGATGGATATTTATGAAGATAAGAACCCGGCTTCTGCCATTTATTATTATCTGCCTGCTGCCTATCATCTTAAGTGGAATGAAGACGACGGATATGCATTAAAGATGATATACGGGGCTTCGGATGGGACACAGGGAGGAAATGTTCGTTTTGCCTCAACATTAACACCTTCCATTACGCACCGTGAGCTGGATGTTATCAAAGAATTAATCAGTGCATATGTAGCCAATGATCCTAAAAAGAAATTTGAAAAATTACGCCTGCTTCCTCTGATGGAACCACCGACAGTTTCGTTTTCGGACGAATTAAACAGCCAGTATGACATCCCTTCGGATAAAGTAAGTGTAAACGTAACTTCAACGATATCGGAACCAATAGATATTTCCTGGGTGACAGATAATAAAACAAAGCAGGAAATGGAAGTTTCATTGCTGGAAAATATCGGTATTCTCGGAACCATGACTCTGATACCTCAAAGCGAAGAAGTACCAGAACAGAAATTGCCCGTACGAATTCTGCTTGCCGATGATAATACCCTGGGTAAGTTTGACCTTGAGCCGAAGATCTGGAGGACCAGGAAATGGACAAACGAAACACCGTATCCTGTAAAGCTCAAAAAACTGCATATGCTGTTAACCAAGAAAGAAGGGAATAAGAAAATACCCCTGGTGTATTCCTGGGATCTTGGAAATGTTGAAGTCCCGCCACAATCGGGTTTAAACTTTGACGCTGCCGGTATTCCGTCGTGGCTTGATGATGCTGACAAAGCAAAACGTATATGGATGGAATATTCAGTGATGCCATGTGAAGAATGTGATAATGAAGTGATCAATGAAATTACCGGAGCG
>JBNKDZ010000593.1:0-4333 GCA_050288525.1 Cyclobacteriaceae bacterium | reverse complement strand
TTTAGTAGAAGTAGTTTCATTCATAACCAAATTTCTTCTCTTATTTATTGTCACTTAAATTCAAAATATTAAATTTAATAAACCCTGATGATACAAGGGTTTTAAACAATTCAAACCCCTTAACTTTAGTTGAAAGTGTCTTTATTTCTTCTAAAAAGGTATTATAAACCGATCGTAAAACCCTAAAACAATGACAGAGATTTTTCGAAGACTAAAAAAACTGATCATAGAAAATTATGCGACAGCCTGTGAAGAGGATACGATAACCCCAAATACGCATTTGTTGCATGATATTGGTATTTCCGATACAGATTATCCCCGGTTTACAAATGAATTGAGTGAAGAGTTTGGCATTCCTGTATCATCAGTGATGCTGGAAAAAACAGTATTGTTGGGGGAATTGACGTTGAAAATCAAATCATTGGTAGAAAAATGCAGCAATACGAAAGTTTCGAATGAAAAATAATTTTCATGTCTTTCATGTTGAACAATGTTCCAATTATAAATTTCATACTATGACTACAAAAACAATAAAACTGATTGCCTTTATTGTTTTGCTTGTTCACGGCATCGGGCATCTTCAGGGGGTAGCTGCCTCAATCGGACTAAAGATTAACAATGCCAGACCTGCCATCTCATGGTTGTTTAAAAGCCATGGAGAACGGATAAACAGAATTATTTGTTTTGTGTTGTTTTTTATTTCAGCAATATGTGGTATTTCTACAGCTCTAAGCTTTAATGATTTATTTTTGGAGGAAAGTGTTTGGAAAACGTTAGCAGTCATCACATCCGTTTTTTCTACCATCTGTCTCATTGTTTTCCCAAATGGATTTGCCATGTTTTTTAATAAGGTCGGCGCTATAGCTGTAAACCTGATCATATACTATTCAATTGTTTTCAGACAACACTGGCCGGATGTTTTGTTTGAAGATTGACAGGAAAATTATAAAATATGAATTTCGATATCAGACCTTTTGTTCCGGGAGATGAATATGAGATATATCGGTTAATCAAACGTGTATACGGTGAATTTGTGTCCGCAGATTGTACAGAGGAGGGAAATAAATTCTTTTATGACTGGATTGCCCCCGAATACATTGCCAGACGTCAGCACGGACAGAATAATTTGTTTGTAACCACTGAAACATCCGGTATAGTCGGAATGATCGAGACCCGCGATGACCAAAATATCACCCTAATGTTTGTAGACAAGGAGCATCAGGGCAGGGGAATTGCACGAAAGTTATTCGAAAAAACGCTTGAAAATTGTCGGAAAAGGAACAAATCGTTAAAAAAATTCTATGTTCACGCTTCTCCGTATTCAGTTCAGGTATATGAGAAACTAGGTTTTGTAGCCACCAATGTAATGCAGGAAGAACATGGAATACAATATCTGCCTATGGAAAAGGACTTAGAGGATTCAATGAAGTAGCCTATTTTGAAGAAGATAGTCAACATATTCAATTCGTACCAGATCATTATTTTTATGACGATGTTTCTGGCTTGTGGGATATTTATACATGTGCTTCCAACAGAATATAATTGGTATCCGACAATAATATGGCCTGTTTTGATATTCATTGATTTTTTAGTGGTACTATATCGTCTGCATAAGATAAGCGTATATTTATTTGAAAATCATAAACAAGAACTGAAACAGAATCATATCAATTACTATGACAAAAAATTCAGGAAACAAGTGGATATTGTATCATTGAAAAAAAAGATTAGCAAATTTACTTATCTACCTGTGAAAATGATTGATGAGATACAACACATATACATACAATTTATACTGTCTGTTTCGGGCTTTTTTTTGACGTTGGTTTTGATACTGCTACATATACAATCTTTATAACGAAAGATTAAGAAAAATGAAGAAATTAATCAAATACACGGTATTCTGCCTTATTATTCTATTCCTCGCACAGGAAATATACATTCTGTCAGACGGCTTCTCTGATGATCCGGTGCTGGAGCAGGATGTTATTGTAGTACTGGGATCAAAAGTAAATGAAGACGGATCAGTCTCCCCCAGATTACAGGCCAGGCTGGATAAGGCATTTGACCTCTTTCAGAAGCATCAAACCAATATGTTGTTTGTAAGTGGCGGAATTGGAAAAGAAGGACATCCGGAAGGTGATGCTATGCGCAGGTATTTAATTAATCGGGGGATACCCCAGGATAAAATCATAGTGGATAATCAGGGTAATACCACACGCCATACAGCACTAAACTTCAAAGAGCACTTTCCGCCTTTTACAGGGGTTGTCCTGGTATCTCAATATTTTCATATTACCAGATGTAAGCTGGCGTTCAGGCAGACAGGATTTACGGATGTACGGGGTTGTCATGCCATGTTTTTTGAGGTACGGGATATATACTCGTCCGTCAGGGAAGTTGCTGGCATTTGGAAATATTATTTGTGGTATTGATTTACATCTTGATGATTTACATGTAAATGATTTTTTGGCCTGTTTTTTGCATTTCATGTAGAAGATCTAATCGTATGTAAAAAATGAAAAATAATATCTTCTTATTTATTATTGTGCTATTTCTATTCAGTTGTACCAAACATCAGTTTGTCTTTTTTGATGGAAATACCCGGACGGATGAGGTGAATAACTTTGTCGCTGAACAGGATTCTGTTCAGATTACCTATAAATTTGACCAGGAGAACGGTTTTTTCAATACACAGGTGTATAACAATTCTGTAGACACCAGTTATGTTGACTGGGAGAATTCTTTCATCCTTATAGGAGATCAACGTATTGCATACCTGATACCCGATAATGAGCCGAACACCCATCAATATCTGGATCAGAATAGCGGGCAAATCCGCTATCTGACGATGGTACCTCCGGGAGCAAAAACAGAAAATCAGGTTTTTTGTGTTACGGATTTTTTCCCCGGAAAATATCCTGCATCAAACAGGCAGCGGGTAAAAGTCAAAGGCACTTCAGGTACACTGAGTGTCAAACGCTATATGTTTACCGATAAGAACTCGCCGGTATGGTTTCAGAATACACTGGCCATAGCGGATAAGGAAAGAGTGCCTGTTAAACTGGAATCAGAGTTCTGGATCCATAAAGTCTTTGAATCAACAGCCAGGGAGCTCTACTTTATCGAAGGAAAAGAGCCACGATCGTTTTATTCCATGGATAACAATTTGGGAAATTGTGTCCATACAACCGGAGTTACAAACTATGGCACTGCTGTTGTGACTGTAGGTATAGGGGCTGTTTTGGCGGGTGTCGTTTTACTGGAACTTAATGAGGAGGAAGAAGACTAAATCATCAGAATAAAGGATTATCTAATATTTTCGGTTAAATTATTTTCTGGCGGTTGCAGTAATGGAGAATAAAAATAGTTTTATTATTTTGGTACAAAAAACGGCCTCATGCTTGAACGACTTTTCAAACTGACACTGCACAAAACCACTCCAAAAACTGAAATATTAGCGGGAATTACCACCTTTATGACGATGGCGTATATACTTATCGTGCATCCGGGTATCCTCAGTGATGCAGGAATGGATAAGGGCGCTGTATTTACTGCAACGGTTCTGTCTGTAATCGTCGGAACCCTGCTGATGGCTTTTCTGGCAAATTTACCTTTTGCTCTTGCTCCGGGGATGGGGTTGAACGCATTTTTTGCCTATACGGTAGTGCTGCAGATGGGGTACAGTTGGCAATTGGCGCTAACAGCCGTCTTTTTGGAAGGGATTCTTTTCGTCATCCTTACTGCTCTGAATATCCGGGAGGCGATCATTAACAGCATTCCTTCCAGCCTGAAACATGCCATTTCGGTGGGCATTGGGCTCTTCATTGCCCTGATGGGTTTGATCAATTCGGGTATAATACGATCCGATGAAAATACGGTGGTGGCGCTGGGTAATATGGGAAGTCCCAGTATATGGGTAGCCCTGACCGGTCTGGCCATTATCGGGGCATTGCTTATCCTCAGGGTACGAGGGGCCTTGTTGATCGGTATTGTTTCAGCAACCATTTTTGCGCTGTTTCTGAAAGAGACATCAATTCCGGAAGCTGATATTGTAAGCCTTCCACCTGACATATCACCGGTTTTCATGAAGCTTCAATTCAGTCAACTTTTTCATCCGGATATTCTGATCGTGTTGTTTACTTTCCTGTTTGTTGACATGTTTGATACAGTTGGCACCCTGGTAGGGGTATGTTCCAAGGCAAAGATGATCGACAAGGACGAAAATATCCCGAATGTAAAGCAGGCATTGTTTGCCGACTCACTTGCGACAGCATTCGGGGCATTGTTAGGCACCAGTACAGTCACAACATACGTAGAAAGTGCTGCAGGC
>JBNKDZ010000592.1:0-7533 GCA_050288525.1 Cyclobacteriaceae bacterium | reverse complement strand
AATTATTAAAGGTCGACAATCTGATGTTTGAGCGTAGCAAATCAATACTGCTGGCCGAATCATTTCCGGCTTTAAAAGAATTAGCTGAAATACTATCAGACAATCCGGGCATCAAGATCGAACTGGCAGGCCATACAGATGCCCTGGGTTCAAAAGATGCAAAAATGGCTTTATCTATTGACAGGGTTGAAGTGATTAAAAAATATCTTGTAGGTTATGGCATTGATCAAAACAGAATCCGTACAGTAGGATATGGAGGCACACATCCTTTAGCTCCGAACGATACAGAAGACAACAGGGCACGCAACAGAAGAGTTGAGATTCGTGTAACAGATGTCAACCTGGACCCAACATTATTTTCACAGTGTATGCGATAAATTTTAATGTAGTGCTTTGAGCAATTTCGGAAAAAGACCCCTGAAAATGTGGGTCTTTTTTATTTTTTTATAAAAGAGCAAATTTCCGTTAACGTTTCGGATCAACTTAATGTCATCCTTTTGCCTGTTCTTCTTTAAGAATATCCTTTTCCATGACTTTTGAAGTCGCAGGCAGTCGTATCCACAATGGTACGATCTGGATGAGTGTCCAGTTAATTTTATTGATTAGTCCCGGAATAATGACCTGTTTTCTTTTAAACAACTTTTTAATAGCATATTGGGCTACTTTTTCTGTGTCTACAGCAAATATTTTTCCCATGATACCTTGTTGAACAATACGTTCGGATACATCCGGATTGGTAGGCATCGGCCCCGGATGCAGCGAACTCACAAAAACTCCTGTGCCTTTCAGTTCCATGTATAACCCTCTTGAAAATGAATAAACAAATGCCTTGGTCGCAGGATACACCGTTTTATATGCCATCGGACTAAAAGATGCCATACTTGCCACATTGAGAATATAGGATTCCGTATGAGATTTTAATTCTTCCAGAAGCAATTTGGTCAACATCGCCACAGCCCTAACATTCAGACCTAAAATGTTTTCAAGATAATCCGTACTTACGGTATCAATCCGGTTGCTGCCCCCAACTCCGGCATTGTTTATCAATATATTGATCCGGTATTCATTTTTTTGGATCCATTTCTCTATATCGTAAACACCCCGGGAATCTACCAGGTCAACTTCAATATAATCTGATTTAATACCATATTCAGCAGAAACCTCTTTACAAAAAGTATCCAGTTTTTCACCGGGCAGAGAGGTAAGCAGCAGATTGATCTTCCGTTTAGCCAGTTGAAGCGCCATTTCTTTTCCCAATCCACTACTGGCTCCTGTAATTAATGCATATCGTTCTTTTAACTCCATCACAAAAAAGTTTCACGAATATAGATAATTCTTCCCGCTGATTAAAAACTGCTGCATAATAATCCGTAAGGATGTTTTAATCCTTATTTTGAAATGTCTTTCTCAAAGGTTATATTAAAACATGTATTTAAGGTATTTTATTTTTTTATTTATAATTCATCTTCAATGTCAGGGTACCCGAAAGTATCGTTCATCCGGCGATGAAACATTTCTTTCGTTTGAAAATCGAACACGTAGTTTTATTATTTACAAGCCTGAAAAGCTCAAAAAAAATCCCTCCCTGCTCGTTTGTCTTCATGGAGGGGGAGGAACAGCCAGTGGAATGATACGGCAGACAAAAGAAAGGTTTAACGATTTGGCAGATGAAAAAGGCTTTTTAGTTGTATATCCGAACGCATGGCACAACCATTGGAATGACGGAAGAAATGATCAGATCTCGGATGCCCATAAGCAAAACATCAATGATGTCGGTTTTGTCAGCTATCTGATTGAGTATATGCAGGATGAATTTCAAATTGATAAAAGCAGAGTTTTTGTTACAGGCATATCCAATGGTGGATTTATGTCTTACCGGATCGCATGTGAGTTACACGTAAGAGGCATTGCTGCTGTTGCTGCTTCACTGCCCAAAGACCTGTTGCCTGAATGTGATCCGGAAGATCCTGTTGATATCATGATCATCAATGGAACAAAAGATCCGTTAGTACCGTATGAAGGTGGAATTGTACAGGCGCTTGGTAAAGAAAGAGGAGAGGTGGTTTCTACAAATTCTACGATTGAATTCTGGACTCAAAAGAACAGATGTGATTCTATTTTTGTCCGCTACGACATGCCAAATACCAGCCTGAAAGATGACACCCGATCCATTCGGTATCTATATCAATGCAACCAAAACCGTGTCTCCCTGATCAAGGTAGTAGGAGGAGGACACACCTGGCCGGATGGTAACGCTTTCTTTGGCAGGCGGATCGTAGGTAATACAGCACACGATTTTAATGGATGTGATGTAATCTGGACGTTCTTTGAAGAAAGCAATTAACGGCATTTTGTTGAATGGATCGTGTAAAAGCGTTCATTGTTTGCAAATAACTTTTCATCCTTTATCCTTAAAGCCACCTTCAGATCCGGAAATTTCTTTTTAAATATCAGGGTCAGCGTGCCTGTTTCACCAATGCCTTGTGCTTTCCAGGTACCGGTATTTTTACCCCGATACTGAGGATTAATATTTTTCATCAAGCCTTTTTTTCGGAATTCTGCATAAAAGGTGCCATCATCACATAATATGATCCTTGTCGATTTGGAAGAATTGTCCATGGAAGCATAATTAACGATGATTTTCATTTTTAGAAATGCATCCCAGTCAAAATCGGCATAAGGAGAGATATCTTTCGGCTCTTCAAAGGTGCTTTTAGAAATAAAATCGTCTACAACTCCCTTCACAGTTTCAATATATTGTGAAGGAGCAACAGCCAGTACTGTTATGCAGGGTCCGTATGGGCTGCATTTTGCAACTGCATATCCTTTGTTGTCAGGACCGTAATTGCCAACAACAGAAAGGTCGCCCGACAGGATGCCTTCTTCTGTAATAGTTTTATTTTGTGCTTTAATGGTCATACCCTCATTCAGAGAGACCCCTTTCGCCCAGTTCTTTTTAATTTCTTCAAGGTTTCCTTTCTCTCGTGCAAAAACCAATATCTGGCCTTGAGTCACCGTCTGAGAAGTGAACAAAAATACTTCTGTATCTCTTGGAAGCAATCCGGACCATCCTTCCGGCACTTCTCCGATAAAACCATAGAGGGGAGCGTAAATTTGTTCACCCTGATCATATAGCTTCCCGGGCTGCAGTCTTTTCAGGGCTTGTCCGAATACCGGAGATAAACTAAAGATAAAACATATTACAGGTATTAAAAGCTTCATGATACGTCAGAATTAGATTACACTATACCGGTTTTTATTTCAGATAGTTGATCGAACATCTTTCCAGAATATTTTTTTTGACGGAAACATCACTATTGATTTCCTTGTAAAAACTTTCCAGATAGTTGATCATCACAGTCTTATTGGATTGATCAAGATATGGAAAATTATTTATCAGATCATATATCGCACCCTTTTTATCCCTGAACAGATCCAGAATTTTTTCAAGATCTTCCTTACTCCGGCACTCTCCCATAAACAGGCGTTCCTTAATATCCTTTATCGGAAGTTTTTCATTCGGAACGGCATAATGTGCGTTTACCAGGCCGGTATAATCAAAATCATACGGGACGATATAAGGTTCCGGATGTTTAAAATCCATTAATTTTAACAGCTTTGCATTGTGCAAAGAAGGCAGGTACCAATCGGTGTTTCCGATCATATACTGAAACAAGGAGACCAGAGTCTCCTGTTCCGGATCGGTCTGACTGTTTGAAATACCCCGTTTGTCAAGAAGGATTGCATTGTTCCTCTCTGTTAGTTGTTTATTCTCTTCAATCATAAAAGCGAAGTTTTCATATGCTTTAATTCTTCCGGAAATATCTTCATAATGCAATCGGACCAATCGGGGGATATAACTTTTTTCTGTGAGTAGATTAAAAATTCTATAGATAAGATATTCTTTCAGGATATACTGTTCGAAGGTTTTGCTGTTTTTACAAACTGTAACGAGTTTTATATTTCGTAATTCATTCAATTCTTCTATGCGGAAAGTCGTTTTCTTAAAATTAAGTTTTACAGGCGGCATATAACAATAGCTTTTCCGGAAATTCCCCCGAGCTGTGATTTTTAGTTCTCTTTTAATGATTATACTGTCGTTAGGCTCGTACAGTACAAATGCTTTTTGCCATTCATCTTTATGTTTTCTTCGGATAAGGTTTCTGAAGTCCGAACTAATGGTCAGATCCAGAATTTCGGCAGGCCCGAATAGTTTGAATTTTTCATCAAAATTCCTGTTGATAATCTCTTCCGGAACAGGTTGATTTGTTGATTTATAAAAAATCCCGTCTTCATGTTCTGAGGTCTGGCATATGGCAGGAACCACCATTACCAGATACAGGCTGAAATATAAAACTACTTGTTTCATGTCAACCGGTTTATGTATGACGATTAAACAAATACCTATTCATCATCTGTATTCATCTCCCCTTCATTTAACCAGCCACCTCCAAGGGCCTTATAAAGAAAGATATAGGAGGCGATCCATTCCTGCTTAATTCCAACCAGGCCAAGCTGGGCTTCAAAGGACTGTCGCTGAGCTTCCAGATATTCCAGATAGCTGGTAACGCCTTTGTCGTATCGTTCTGCCGACAGATAAAGAGCCCCCAAAGCTGCTTTCACGTGATCCTCTTTTGCTTTATATTCTTTCCGGAGTGTTTCGATCTGAATAAGTGCATCTTCTACTTCATTCAGGGCATTTAATACGGTATTTTCGTAATTGAGTACTGCAATTTCAGTATTTGCTGTTGCAATTTGTACACGCCTGATATTTTGCTTCCAATGGAAAAGTGGCCCGGTGATACTTCCTCCAACATTCCAGGAGGCTCCGCCCTCTCCGATCTCTGAAAATTCTGTTCCTGCCAATCCCAGCAGACCTGAAAGACTTACGGAAGGAAGTTTTAAAGCCTGAGCAACACCTATTCGGGCGTTTTCAGCAATAATAATTTGCTCATCACGTAAAATATCCGGTCGACGCTCAAGAAGATCTGCAGGCATCCCTACAGGAATATCCGGAAATACATTGTAGCTTTCATAATTTCTTTCCGTTTTTATTTCTCTTGGTTCAACACCTGTCAAGACACTTAAAACATTTTCTGTTTGTGCTACCAGGCGTTCATAAAAAGGAACGGACCCTTCCGCAATAGCTTTTTGAATCGCAGCCTGATGAAGGTCTATTTCAGGAATAATACCAGCTTTATAGCGTTCAGACATAAGGTTATATGTGCTGTCACGAAGTGATAGGGTCTTAATAGAGATATCCAGGCTTGCCCTGAACTGCAGCAACTGGAAATATGCTGATGCTACTGAAGTGATCAGAGATAATTGCAATGAACGCAAATTGTAGGATGAAGCCATAAATTCGGCTTTGGCAGCTTCATTGAGGCGACGATATTTACCCCAGAAGTCAATTTCCCAATTTGCGGTAATACCACCAAAAAATGAATTCACAGGCGATTCCAGAGGTGTGCTAAAATAATTGCCCCGCTGTGCTGATCCCATCACATTCAACTGGGGATACATCTGGGATTTTTGATTATTATACAACAGCCCGGCGATCTCAACATTTTTAGCCACAGCGAGAATGTTTTTATTTTGTTCCAGAGAAGCTCTGATCAGTGTATCAAGAACAGGATCATCAAACAACTTCCACCACTCTATATCTCCCCGGTCCAGTGTGTCTGTCTGAAATCGGTATGTTTCAGGAATATCCGGTTCAACAGTTTTATAGGCAGGGCCCATTTTACAACTAAAAAAGGCTCCCAAAGTGAATAGGATTATGCCTGTTTTTAAAACTATATTCTTCATTTTGTGTCGTTACTACTGTTTTCAGTTCGTTTTTTTTCATAACCTGCCAGTTTACCTATGAAGACAAACAGCATGGGATAGAAAAATACACCCAGTATTGTGGCGATGGTCATACCACCAAGGAGGGCCATCCCCATAACCTTACGTGATTCTGCCCCTGCACCACTGGCAATAACCAGTGGCATAACTCCCAGGATAAATGAAAATGCAGTCATTAGGATTGGTCTGAAACGAAGTTTCGCCGATTCAATTGCCGAATCAAACAGACTCATTCCTTCGTCAAATTTTAATTTTGCGAATTCTATAATGAGAATAGCATTTTTGGCAGCCATGGCAATAAGCATCACCAGGGATATCTGCATGAAAACATTATTTTCAAAGCTTTCACTGAATAAACGGGCTATGAATATGAACAACATCGCACCAAACACAGCAAATGGAGTACCCAGCAGGATACTGAAGGGCAATGACCAGCTTTCATATTGGGCAGCCAGTATCAGAAATACAAATATCAGAGCAAATACAAATACAATAGATCCCGATCCGGAGGATTTCTTTTCCTGATAGGACATATTCGTCCATTCAAACCCCATTTCAGCGGGCAACACCTCATTTGCTACTTCTTCAAGAGCATCAAGCGCCTGGGTGGAGGAGTATCCTTGCGCCGGTGCCCCGGTAAGCTCAGCTGATCTGTACAGGTTGAATCTGTTGGTATATTCCGGTCCGGAACTGTTTTTTACATCACACAAGGCTGATAAAGGTACATTATCTCCATTGCTGCTTTTCACAAAAAACAATGCCATATTATCCGGATTATTCCTGTATTCCGGTTCAGCCTGAATATATGCTTTATACAACCTTCCAAACCGGTTAAAGTCATTGATATACGATCCTCCGAGAAAAGATCCAATAGTGCTATACAGGTCCTGCAATTGAACTCCCGTCTTTAGTACCATATCCCGGTTAATGACCAAAGATCGCTGTGGCACGGTTGCTTCATAGGTCGTAAATACATTGCCTATCTCCGGCCGTTGTCTGGCTGCCTGAATAAATTTACCTGCTTGTTGAGCGAGATATTCCGGTGTATTGCCTGACTTATCCTGCAACATCATGGAAAATCCTGAACCATTACCAAGTCCGGGAATAGCCGGTGGTCCGAAAGCATATACCTGTGCTTCATTAATGGCCATATAAAACATGCCATTGAGCTTTTTAACCAACTGATTGGCTGTTATCGACCGGTCCCCCCAATCTTTCAGGGTAATGAAAAGAAATCCGCTATTGGTAGTCATGCTGTTTGACATAATGCTAAATCCGGCGGCAGAAGAGATGTTTTCAACCTCTGGAATTTGTTTCAATATAACATTCACTTGTTCGATCACTGCATTTGTTCGTTGAAGTGATGAGGAAGGGGGTAACTGTACTGCAACATACAAGAATCCTTGATCTTCTTCAGGTACAAATCCACCCGGAACAAACTTACCGATCACAAGTATTCCCCCGACGATTATAACAATGAATAGTATTCCTCGTGAAATCTTTCGTGTTATCACATTGGTAAAAGACATATACTTCTCAGAACTTTTGTCAAACGACTTGTTAAATCCACCAAAGAATTTTCCAAGCAATCCTCTGTAAGGCCTGGGCTTTTTCAATAACATAGAACACAACGCAGGACTGAGCGTTAAGGCATTTACCGAAGAAAAACATACCGAAACAGCCACT
>JBNKDZ010000591.1:0-2725 GCA_050288525.1 Cyclobacteriaceae bacterium | reverse complement strand
GGACAACATAAATATCCTCAAGAAGCCATGAACGGGAATATTGTCTTTCATAACAGTCTGTTTCCGGTAACTCAAGGTTATAATTATTAAGAATATTTTTCTGTTGAATATTTTCATTGAACCACTTGTAATCAATCAGATTTATCCTTGAGAGACCAAAAGCAACAATGGATACGAGAATCATCGATGCTATCATCCATTTCAAACTTTTTCGCTTAAATGTCAATCGTATCGTATTCCATGTCTGGAGATAAAGGACCACGATAATGAGTATGAAAAGATAATTGTAATCCGGATAAAAGCTGAAAACGTAGAATCCTCCCTGAAATGTCATACCAAACATTAAACCGAATGAAATGGCCACCTTTGAAAACCAACTCAGAAAATACCAGGTTAAAACCCTCTGGTCATGGATTATGGAGGTCTTTCGGTAATTGAACCTTCTAAAGACACGACCAGGTTGATCAAACCAGAGCTGGAAACATATTGATTGAGCGAGAATTACAGAAACAAAAGCAAAAAACAGGTTGTAGAAATTCACTTCATCATCGGTCAAAATCCACAATTTATAGGACTCGGTAACGGACATCAAGCGAAATGTTTCCCGAAACATATATAAAAATGCGTAAAAGGAAAAAGCATATAAAAGACCCGTCACAAACCCCACAATTAGCCGGAAATTGCTCACTCCGGACAGCAAGGATTCACATTGTAAAAAATTCTTTTTTAGTGCCATTGGTTAAAAATGCTTTAAGCACGTAGGACATAAAAACTGAATATAGCAATATTAATTCTTATTCACTCAACACCCTTTAAAAAAGTATGAATAGCACTCTAGCTCAAGGTTTTAGCGACAGCGATCCTTGGGCTGAACTCTGGAGAAAATCAATTTGTAATAGGAATCTTTGATCATATACAAAACAAAAGAAGCGAAGGAGACAAGAGAAGCGTCTCGCTTCGGGTACAATTGTGCTGAAATGAATCGAAAGCAGCATTTGAAGGAAATTCTCGTTCTGTTCAGTCACAAGCGCGACGCTTGCGCCAGTGGTCACAACCAAGTAAATTCTCTTGCCATCTACTCAAACTCCAAACTCTTTCGCCCTGTGCGCTTTGCGCTTTGCCATCCTATACCAAGACCACCCGATAATCACTGCCAGCAGATAGGGCATGACAAAAAGGTACAAGATGCCGGTATTGAGTTTGGCGGCAAGGCCTACGCCGTCTTCGTTGATGTTGGTCTCGACGGATGCCCTGCACATAGCGCACTGGGCCAACAGTTCAGTGCTGTTGATGATAAACATCATCGCAAAGCCAATAATCAAAAGAAGATATCTGACAGATTTTTGCATAAACATCTCAATTAGAGTAATACGGACTGATCATCAGGTACACCAATACACCTGTAACGGACACGTATAACCACACAGGAAGGGTATACCGAACAATACGTTTATGTTTCTCAAATTTGCCGGACAAAGCAAAATAGAATGCCAACAATACCAGAGGAACCACAATAAAAGCCAGTAGAATATGTGAAATAAGGACGAAATAGTAGATCTTCTGAAGCGCTCCTTCTCCCCCATATCGCGTCGGAGGCACCTGCGCATGATAAATTATATAAAACACCAAAAAAAATGTGCCCAGTATAAATGCTGCGATCATAGCCTTCTTGTGAAGATCCTGTTTACCGTTCTTTATGAAAACATACCCCATCAGCAACGCAACTACCGTAGCGGTATTGACCAGGGCATTTACTGCCGGCAATCCCATTACCCAGGAATGTGCCCCCTGATCATCGTTTCCAAGGCCATAAGCCAGAACAACAGCTGCCACAGGTATCAGCACAGACAGAATTATAAACAGCACACTTTGCAGGTTTATCTTCATAAAATCATTCATTTCACAGATACATCACTTTTTCCCTTTTCCGGTATCACGATCTTCCAACAATATCTTTAACTCCAGAATGAGTCGATCTGTTTCTTCTTTTTTACCTACATCATAATACCCCCGGATAATATGATCCTCATCCACCATCACAAATTTCATGTCTGTGATGAGGGTGTCCTCGCCGGACAAAACTCCAAGTCCACAGGAGGAAAACCATTTTAGTTTTGTATTATTTACAAAACAGGGGATCAGGTGGGTAGTATCTACCCGTTGTTGTGTAATAAAATTTCTCATGTCATCACGATTTTCTTCATCCTCATTTACCAATAAAAATATGTGTAATTTGTTATCCGGATAAAACATATCCAGCACACGAACAGATTCGGATATTAATGCATTCATAGATCCTGTTGTTTTGTTTTCATGAAGTGCATAGATATGGAATCCTTCTGATCGGGATAATTTTTCTGTTGTATCTTTTAGTAAAAACTCCGGTTCCGGCACATAATGCTGTCCTCCTTCAGATCCACATCCGGGAATCCCGGTTTCATAATAAAACGGGACGTAAAATTTGTTTTCGCCATAGCGCATAAAAAACAAAAACAGGATCACCGGAATGATCAGCAATACAACAAGAAAAAGGATCTTTTTCATAATAAGGCATATTTTTTTTTCAGTAAAATAACTGTAACTGCCTTCGTTTACAGTTTATCTGACAGAAAGAATTGCTCCTCCCTCATACAACAACGCAATGATCATCCATACCACAAAGATCATCGGCAGTAATAATGACCATATCAATGCTTTCACCTCGTATTTGAGATGCATAAATTCC
>JBNKDZ010000590.1:0-11308 GCA_050288525.1 Cyclobacteriaceae bacterium | reverse complement strand
TTTTTAATTAAAAAAATAGCTTGAAAAACGAACGGGTTGGGACTTGAAATGCCATACGAAACGTTGTTAATAAGGAAAACGAGGGAATATGTTGTGGGATTTATTGCTGATAATTTCAGCGATAATATCTGTTATCACAACATTGATCATGTTATGGATGTGGTAGAAGCCGCCGAAAATATTGGCATGGCTTCCGGGCTGAATGACGAAGAACTTGAGATTGTTCTGGTTGCTGCATGGTTCCATGACACAGGCTATTATCTCGGTGAAAAGAATCACGAAAAAGCCAGTGTAAAAATCGCCCGTAAATTTCTGAAAACTATGCTTGTTGACAACGACAAAATCAAGCTCATTTCGAGTTGCATTGCTTCAACCAAGATCCCTCAGAAACCAAAGACCCTTCTGGAAAAAGTATTGTGTGATGCTGATCTTTATCACCTGGCCACAGAGAACTTCCTGAACAAATCCGAACTACTCAGGCAGGAACTACACCAGAAAAATCACAATCTTACCATGGAAAAATGGCACGACCTCAACTGTCATTTTCTTAAATCTCATCATTTTCACACGGAATATGGCAAAAAATGTCTGAGACCAATAAAATTCAAAAATCTTTCAAGGCTTCAACCGGGTAAAAACATTTGACGTCTTTTTTAAATCCGGATCTGTTACTATTTAACTTTTATTATATTTCAACATGAATACTTCAGACCAACTTATTAAGGAGCTTTTACGAATAGAAAATGAGCTGGAATCACTTAACAATGAATACAGCAACCTTTATAAACAATACACCGGAAACGATTTCACAGAACAAAATATGCTTGCTGAAGATACATTGGATAATCTAATCATAGCTGCAACGCATGAAGCAGCTACCGGGATTGGCTTCTTCAGGCATAGTATTGTCGAGTTGATAAAATTTATCGGATTCCGTAAACGGTATCACGATTATTCCGACCACGACTTACACAAAATAATCGATGAGCCTGATGTATCCATTAAGGAAAGAATATCTCTTTCAGACCGGTCTGATAAAAGAAATCTTTCCGATTTGGAAGAAATCAGAAAAACATGGAATGAACTATTTATGAATAAATCCTATGCTAAAGTTAAAGTCAGGCTTAAATTATCCTAGACCTTATTTTTTCAGTTCCTCAATGGACAAATCCAGCCATTGTTCATACCATGACAGAAAATCGGTATGTTTCCCTTCCTCATTCAATACCGGTTCAATACCTCCGCCATCGCTTCTGGCATCTATCCACACATTCCCCCTCTCTGTACCGGAAACTACCAGAATGTAGTATAAACCACTGCCATTATGAGATAAAAGGATACTTCCGTATGTCAGATCATCACTAAAGACATCATCCGAACATATATTATTGAAGACATCATCATACACGTATTCAAAAAACTGTTGCAGGTTGTTATCATCTTTCGTTTCTTCCTTAAGACTCTCATAAATATCGATAACATCCTCATCCCAGGAATATTTAAAAAAATCATCCTTCGTTTTGGCATTATCGATCAGATCCTGTATCCTGTCAAGCAATTCCGAGGAAAATTCCCACTTTTCTGTATGCGGAAACTTTGTTGAAAGATATTCAAACTGATTATACATATGTTCTTCGGGTTCTTCATCAAGGGGAAACAGTCCAAAATAAGGACCAGCCCCTCCATTTCCCAACACAGATAAAAATTCCGAATACCCTGAAGGAAGGGATACTTCATATCTGATCTCAAACTCATCCAGTTCATCTTCTGACAAACATTCATTAAAGCGATACAGGTGTGAGCTTGCACCTGTAATTTTAAAATCCGCATCGATACTTCGTAGAAGTTCGATCTTTTGACGGATCCTTGATAAATCACTCATTTTATCAATATGTTGTTTATACTTTGAACATAACAATTTCTTGTTCATCCTTTATCCTATCCTTCCGGACAAGATCCCAGGAATTGAAAAGTTATGCCAATAAAAACAACGGCAGTTAAAAACTCAAATTTATTTCTTTGAATATTTAAAAATAATTGCGTGATGCAGCAAACAGATATATTAAAAAGAATTTTCCTTTAACCAACCCGAAAAAATTACACAAAAACAAAATCCTGTAAGGTGCTAAAACTCAAAATATTCCATCAGATTGGCAGGTTCGGTACAGCCTTTCAGTTTCGAAAGAAGAAAAATGGTTAACCCATCTCCTGCACGACCGGAAGTTTTAAACTCCATTGTTGTACTTTCGCCTTCTGCAATGGTATCACTGTCACAAAGTCTGGAAACCACCTTGTGACTTCCTGCCCCAACATTTGATTCATTTCCCTGAGCATCTTTAGTGGTTAAGTAGTTCTGAACCATGAATTTACTCAGGTCAATTGTAACAGTACCTGAATTTGTAAGTGTTACTTTATAATGGAATCCTAACTCCGCCGGATCATCTTTCGTGATCTCAAATCCGGAAATAGAAATATTTACAAGATCCTCACAAGACATTTCTACCGGTTCCGGAGGATCGGGAGTCGTCTGATCATCCGGATTTGTTGTAGTCTGATCATCAGGATTGGTAGTCTGATCATCAGGATTCTGATTTATGACTTGTGATTCGTCAACCTTAGCAGGTTCTTCTTTCTGACATCCTGAATTTGACAAAAAAACAGTCAGAACAATTGCGTAAAAAAACACAAGATATCTAGGCCGGGTTATCATAATATAATGATTTATAGTCTATTAATTTATGCTCAAAAAAAATCAACATTCACTGTTAAAATGAATTGGGGAGATTTTTCGCATGGCAATATACAATAAAACACCCAACAATTGCAATTTTTTAATGGTTTCATAACATTTTTAGGTGAATTATACATTTGTTTTGGCCTTATTTGCTGATATTTCCAATATTTTACGCTTTGGTTTCAGGGTATTGCATCAAATTTTATTTAACTCATAGAGTATCAGTTTACTAAAAAACACATCATTTACTTTGCTATAAACAAATATTCATTAATGCAAATAATTAACCTTATCCGCTGTATTACCAAACAAACAAATATCGCTTTATCATCAATTTTTTATAACGTTAAATTAAATATCTGATAATAAAAATAATCATTTATTTAACCGGAATTCGTATATTTAATACATCTGATATATCACACATATTCTGCGTATGCGCTACCATTCTTACCACAATAGTATAAGAATTAAGTACATAATCATTAAATTTGCAGCCTGTTTATATTTTTTATTCAATGAAGTATTATAGCACTAATAGAAATGTCCCTTCTGTATCATTCAGGGAGGCTGTATTTAAAGGTTTGCCGGATGATAACGGGCTGTATATGCCTGAAGAGATCCCCTCTGTTTTTTCAGATTTCCTAAAAGATCCGAAAAAATTCACGTTTCAGGATATCGCATTTTTAACAGCAAAACCATATCTGAAGGGAGAAATATCAGATGAGGAGTTAAAAAATATAATTGAAGACGCCTTTAACTTTCCGGTACCAGTAAAACAGGTGCATGACAACATACATGTACTTGAGCTGTTCCACGGCCCCACACTTGCCTTTAAAGATTTTGGTGCACGATTTATGTCAAGGGTTATGGGGCATTTCCTGAAATCTGAAAACAAAGAAATAAATATACTGGTAGCTACCTCCGGAGACACCGGAAGTGCCGTAGCTCAGGGCTTTCTTGGAGTTGAAGGTATTAAGGTAACATTGTTGTTTCCAAAAGGCAAGGTGTCGTTTATTCAGGAACAACAACTCACAACGATCGGGCATAATGTGACCGCACTTGAAGTGGACGGCACCTTTGACGATTGCCAAAAAATGGTAAAAACAGCTTTTCTGGATGAAGGATTGTCCAAAAAACTTCAGTTGAGCTCAGCCAATTCCATAAATATTGCCCGGTTGCTTCCACAGTCGTTTTACTATACCTACGCATTTTCACAGGTATGGGAATCCGGCACCGATCTGTATTTTTGCGTTCCGAGTGGAAACTTCGGGAATCTGTGTGGTGGATTACTGGCAATGAAAATGGGATTGCCCGTAAAACAATTTATAGCCGCCACGAACATTAATGATATTGTGCCGTATTATCTGGCTTCCGGCATCTTTAACCCGCGATCGTCAAAAATGACCATTTCAAATGCCATGGATGTCGGAAATCCGAGCAATTTCGCCCGGCTGATCGAATTGTATGAGAATAATTTTGAGTCCGTAGCTAAAGACATCAGGGGTATCAGCTTTAATGATGAAGAAACAAAAGAGATCATTAAGGAAGTGTTTGAAAAATACCAGTACCTTATGTGCCCGCATACTGCCATCGGTTATGGCGGACTTCGATCCCTGATGCCTGCAGGCAAAAAATCAAAAGGTATATTTCTGTCGACAGCGCATCCGGCGAAGTTTAAAGACATCGTTGAATCGCTGATCTCAAAAGAAATAGAACTTCCGGAACGGTTACGGAAAATTGTTGAAAAGAAAAAGAATGCTGTTTCAATTTCGAATGACTATGAGGATCTTAAATCCTTCCTTCTGAAATAGAAAATTCGAAAAAAAATATCTTTCAGAACGGAAGTTTGCGTTATAAAAATAAAACACGTATCCAACATGAGAGTATTACAATCCTTTAGCATTCTATTCGGTCTCTGGCTGTTTGGATGCTCTTCTTCCGAAAATGGTATTGATTGTCAGCGGGCAAGCAGCACTACAACGACTGAATACAGCACTGTTGGAGGTTATGACGGCATTGTCTTTAACCTGGTAGGTGACCTGGAAGTAGTTCAGGGCGCGTCATTTAACCTTTCCATACACGGACCGGAAAATGTCGTACAATCTGTATCATCCTCCAGATCCGACAACAAACTCATCCTTGGTTCGGAAGCATGCTTCAACGGTGATTATGACCTGACCGTACGTGTTGTAATGCCGGAGGTTTCGTATATCTCCATGGCCGGCACAGGCACGCTGTCTTCTGACGGAACGATAACAAGTGACCGGCTTAAGATTCTGTTGGAGGGAGCTTCTTCTATCGATATGCAAATTGATGCCGATACCCTTGAAACCAACATTATTGGTACAGGTTCTGTCAACTATAGTGGAGAAGCAGGTTTTCACGATCTTAATGTTTCCGGAGAGGTTGATCTTCATAGTTATAACCTTTTAACAGACAAAACAAAGGTCAATATCACCGGGGTTGGAAATTGTCAGGTGCATGCTGAATCCAATCTTGGTGTCTGGATATCAGGAATCGGAACAATTTACTACAAAGGAACACCAACCGTCGAACAACATATTTCGGGGACCGGATCCGTTATTGATTCCAATTAGAGAATTTAATAATAAAATATTTTTATTGATTTTTTTTGTTAATCAGAAGCAAACTAATATGCTTACTTGATAATTTTTATCTTTTCCTCCAATCAGAGAATACACTGGTTCAACTTAAAATCAGAACCTTAGTAAATAAGATTACCATTTTTCTATGCAATGTAGGGAAATCATTACCTTTATTGTCATGTTATAGCAATGTTCTAATGGTTCTTTTTTTATGATTAACACTTAACTATAAATAATACACATATGAAATTTAATCACACATTAAGCATTCTTGCTTTCGCCTTGTTTTGTTTATCGGGATGTAAGGATTCAAATGATCCCAAACCTATGGTTGCCAGCTCCAATATTATTAAAAAAGATTTTCCTTTAGAAAATTTCACAGGATTACTATTTGGCATGGGTGCTGATATAATTCTTGCAACCGGAGAAGATGAAAACTACAGCATCACTATTGAAGCTCCGGACAATCTGATTGATTCCTTTCAGGTAAAAAAGATCCAGGATAATGCATACATTTCCTTTCATATGAATCAATCCTTTATGCCGGATTTCAGGCCAAAGTACTATATTTCCATGCCTTCGGTAGCGTATATTTCAATTTCTTCAGGTTCTTTATCTAATAAGGAAAATTCTTCAATAGTTGGCCATAAAAATCATCAGGGGGTAACCGAATTAGTAATTGATATATCCGGAGACTCAAAGGTAAATCTTGATATAAATGCCGATTATTTAAAAACCATGATAGAGGAACCACAGACATTAGAATTTCTACCGGCTGAAATTAATTATACAGGATCTGTTGTCAAACATGAAATCCAAAATTTCGGAGATTTAACATTTGAAGGCTTTGGTCTTACAACTACTGAAACTAAAATCAGCACATCAAAATCAAGTTTTATGAATTGTAAAATATTCACGAGTGATGAACTAATTATTGAAGGGGCTGGATACGGGACCGTTACATATAAAGATTCGCCTGACGTATACGCCGGATCATCGTGGAACATAGATATAAAAGCTGCAAATGATTCCGAAGGAAATTAAATTTGCATTACTTCTTTTATTGATACAAACAATAGAGATCTCAATACATGTTGAGATCTTTTTGTTTATTATTAAAACCTTCTTATTTAAAACCCTTATTTGACATCCGTGTAAAAAATTTTCCGGTCGATATAGGGAAATAATAAACTATGCTGTCAAGTATGAAGAGGTTACAATAGTTGCATTTTAAATTAAGAATATGAATAGCGCTATTTCATTTTTTATTTACCAGATGGCACGATAATTGCAACTCATCAGATAAATATTATTTATTATATTTAAACTAATAACTAACATGCATAATAAACACATAAAGCATTTTCGCTTTCGAATGTAAACACTCAAACGATCCGAGCCTGATCTAAATCAGGATGATACATTAAAAGATGAAAATGTTGCCGACACCAACACCATTTCAAAAGGTATTTCGCCTGACAATTTCACTGAAACTGGATAGCAACTCCAAATAGGTTTTTTGATTGCAAAATCAGAATTATTAAGGGTCTAAATACGTTTTTTGAGACCTTTTGTTGTTTTGATATCATTTTTAAATCTTCCGATTTACTGAGCACATATGCGATATATCTCAACAAAATATAGGGAAAATATTAACCTGCCTGTCAGATATATCAGAGGTTTGAAAATATATGGTTATAACCTAAAAATACATAGCACTATTTTATTTATCAAGCCAATTGGCACAGTAATTGCAAACTCAAAATAAAACATATTTTATTAATCTTAAACTATTAATTAACATGAATACAATTCACACATTAAGCATTTTTGCTATCGCACTATTTTGTTTGTTCGGATGCAAGGATTCAAACGATCCCGAACCTGATGAAAAAAAGAATGACCTCACACAGAAAAATGAAAATATTGCCAGCACCAATATTATTTCAAAAGATATTTCCCTTCGCAATTTCAAGGGAATTGTATTGGAAATGGATGGCGATTTAATTCTGGCTACCGGAGAAGATGAAGATTTCAGCATCACTATTGAAGGACCTGATAATGTGGTCGATTCTATTGATGTAGATTTGAACAAGAAAAATCTGACATTTTCTTCTGACGATGTCTTTACCGGTGATTACAAGGTGAAGTTCTATGTATCCATGCCCTCAGTAGCATATATCTCCATAAAAGGCAACAGTTCTGTTTCCAATAAGAAAAAATCAACGACTGTCGGATATGATGATGAACTACACATTGAAATAGATGGAGAAGCACTGGTGGATCTTGAATTAGATGCCATATATTTGGATACCAATATTGGCGGTGTAGCTGAAATTTACTATAGCGGCGCACTAACAATTGTTCATGAAATCCACAATTACGGCGATCTGACATATAATGGTTTTAATCTTAATACAAAGGAAATAGAAATCTATACATCCCGAACAAGCATTTCAGATTTTGAAATATTGGCTGGCCGCCAGTTAACTGTCGAAGGATCCGGCTCAGGAACAATACGGTACAAAGGAAGTCCTGAGATGTTCACCGATGATTTAACCGGAGATATTGAGTTGATTGATCTTGACAAGTAAGTTTCAATATTCCGAACCTATTTAAAAATAAGTATAACGTTTAAACTAATAAAAATGAAGATCATACACACATTAATCATATTTGCTATTGCACTATTTTGTCTGTTCGGCTGCAAGGATTCAAATGATCCGGAACCCGATGGAAAAAAGAATGACCTCACACAGAAAAATGAAAATATTGCCAGCACCAATATTATTTCAAAGGATTTCAACCTTAAAAATTTCACAGGTATTACATTGGATATGGATGGCGATTTAGTTCTTGCCACCGGAGAAGATGAAGATTTCAGCATTACCATTGAAGGCCCGGACAACGTTGTTGAATCCATCGATGTAAATATAATTTCGGAAAATCATATAAGTGAAATGCAGAAAGTCCTTACCTTTTCATCAGACTCAACATTTACCGGTGAGTACAACGTGACGTTCCATGTTTCAATGCCTTCAGTAGCATATATTTCGATGAAACAAAAGGGCTCTCTAACCAATAAGAAAAAATCCACAACTGTTGGGCGCGATAATTTATATGGAAGAAGTGAGATTCTCATCGAGATTGATGGTGAAGCCCTGGTAGATCTGGATATTGTTTCAATTAATCTTGAAACAATAATTAGCGGAACAGCCGAAGTTTATTATTCAGGTTCCAAAACCAGCGGTCATTATATCCAAAATTATGGTGATTTAACACTTCATGGATTTACCTTAAAAGCTTTCGATACAGAATTCGTCACTTCACATAATAGTGTTTTGGATTGTGAAATATCAGCTAGACAGTTAACTGTTGAAGGATCCGGTTCAGGAACAATACGGTACAAAGGAAGTCCTGAGATGTTTACGGATGATTTAACAGGAGATATTGAATTGATTGATCTTGGTGACTAGTAGATACAATTAAGTTCTTTGGATGTGAAGCCAAAAACAAAAAAGATCTCAATACATTTGAGATCTTTTTTGTTTTTATCCCTTCTCAATTTTCTTATGTTTTTTATGCAAGGTCAGGCTATATTTCAATAACGGCGCCGAAACAACGATGGATACGATGACCATAATGATGATGGCAACAAACAGTTCTTCAGTAATCAATCCGGCATTGAGAGCTATGGCACCAAGGATCACTTCCAGTGTGCCGTGCGTATTCATACCAAACCCAACTGCAAGGGCCTGAAATCTGGGCAATCCCCCAGCTCTTGCTCCCCAGAAGGCACCAAACAGTTTGCTGGCAAACGCAAGGAAAATAAGTACCAGGATCATAGGTAAATGGAAATTTGCAATAAAATTGACGTGAATGCCAATAGACACAAAAAAAAGCGGACCAAAGATGTTGTTTATAAACTGATGCACGATCTCTTTGGCTTTTTCCGACATATGCTCTGAATCACCAAGGGCAACACCAAAAATAAAAGCTCCGAAAATAGCATGGATGCCAATATACTCGGTAAAAGCCGCCGAAATAAATGTAAAGACCATAGCTACCGACAAAACACCTCCCGGCCAGGCAAACTTCTTATTAACCCAGGGCAATCCTTTATTGAAAAGTGATTTTCCTGCTGTAAGCATTACGATGGTAAAGACGATTGTAAGGATAATTGTTTTCAGGATTGAAGAGTCTCCCGATTGATTCATCATACTCAGAATTATTGAAAATATGATCCAGCCCAGAATATCAATAACCATCGCAGAAGCAATGATTACCATACCCATCTTTGATTTGAAGATGTTCAGATCCATTAAAATACGGGCTATGACAGGTAAAGCAGTAATGGAGAGGGTGGTTCCAAGAAATAATGAAAAAACAAATTTATCCTCTGCCTCTGTAAGCTTGAATATCTCCGGGAAGGTGTAACAAACCAGAAAACCTAGTATAAGTGGGATAAATAGTGAGAATAAACTTGTATAAAGTGCCTTTTTCCCCTGTTGCCATACGAGATCCAGTTCTACTTCCATTCCTGCAATAAATAAAAGCAAGACTACCGATATATTGATAACTCCATCAAGTACCATTGTCGAATTCCCTTCAGGAGGGAATAACAACAAATAGAGATCCATATCGATCATACCCAGGATAGAAGGTCCCAGAATAATTCCTGCAAGGATCTCCCCCACAACCATGGGTTGCTTAAATGATCTGGCCAGTTCTCCAAACAACCGGGCAGCCAGGATCATTATCCCAATTTGCATCAGCAGATGCACCAGATCGACATGTGACAATTTCTCCATTCAGTCTATTTAGATTTGTCAATTAAGAGGTTGGAGGGCAGATCTTCCATAACCTGCTCCAGGTAATGTGTAAATATTCTGTCAAACAACCCCAACTTATGTGTGGGAGCCTCCACGATCAGCAAATCGGCTTTGACCTTATTCACAAATTTCCTCAATTCAAATCCCGGTTTACCCGAAGCTACTTTAATATTTATTTTCAGGCCTCCCTTATCAAGCGGTCTGATGATTTTTTTTACTTCACTGATAGCATCCTCAACGATCTTCCTTCTTTTCGTCTCATAATCATTCTCCGTATCTTCTTCACCGGTGATCGCCATGCTCAGTCCAAATAATTTTATTGGTTTGAAAATATGTACGCGTTTAGCCTTATCAAGTTTGGCCAGTTCTATACCTCGTTTTATGGTAGTTTCATAATGCTCTCCATCAGACCCGTTGATAACGATGCTTTTAAAAGGCTTCGGATCATTGGATGGGTTTATCAGCATCAACACCGAACATTTTGACCGTCGAATAAGCTTTCTGGCCACTGATCCGATATAAAACTTAACAATAGTCTCCCTTTTCAACGCCCCTGCCAGCAGCAGGTCAATTTTTTCCTTATTACCTATGGAAATAATTTTGGAAGAAGGAACACCTGTTTCCCATATTACCTTAAGCTTTTCGGGATTCACTCCTGAACAGGATATGAGCTCATTCAGGTATTTTTCCCCATCCGGCTTCTTTTCTCCGATATGAATAAATATCAACTCAGCATCAAATAGTTTTTGAAGCCGGACTGCTTCGCCAACGATGGCTTCACATCTGGGAGAAAAGGCAATTGCTACACCAATTTTTTTATACATAACAAAAAAACTATCCGTTTATTAACTCCATTACTAATATAAAGACAAAAAGAATAAAAAATGTTTATTTGAAGCCCAAATACCTCAATTATTATGCATACAGTTCTATAATTTCGGATTTAATAATAAATTCGTTGATTATTACACATTTTGTCATCTATGGGGCGATTTTTTGTCAAAGCACTTATCATCATCATCCTCACTGCCCTGACGCAGATAGGTGGTATTATATACATTTTCAATGATTTTGTGTCGTTAATGTGGCTCGAAAGAAATAAAACCCGCTTTTACAGATCGGAAGAGCACACG
>JBNKDZ010000589.1:0-7057 GCA_050288525.1 Cyclobacteriaceae bacterium | reverse complement strand
CAATATTTTTTCCATCGGATCAATAAACCTGCTTTCAATAAAGTCGGCCTCATCTTCACTGACATTTATTCTATTAAATCGTTTTTCCTTTTTAAGATAATTCAGAGCCTCATTTTTTACGGATATAAACAGATATCCTTCGAAGTTGTCCATTAAAAAGGCTTTCTTTCGGTTTTTCAACAGCCTTACGAGCACATTTGAAACGATATCTTCAGCTTCATCATAGTGAGGTACAAAGAGCAGGGCAAAACGGATCAATTTGCCATGATAATGCGCAAAAAAAACATTAAATGCTTCTTTATCATTATCTTCAGCGATACGATACAACATTTTTTTTATATGTAACGAATCTTTACTCATTTTGTAAATCTTCTAAAAAAACCAAAAAGTTAATATGAGTATGTGCTTAAAAACCCGGACAAGCTATAATGATACTTGATTTGATTCAATAAAATAAATGTCAGTGAAGAGGAAGCCGACTTTATTGACAGCAGGTTTATTGATCCATTGGAAAAAATATTGGGTGAGGAATTAAGGTCCGTTATCTTCCAGGCTGTAGAAAGTCTTTCTCCAAAAAGGAAAATGGTCTATAAACTTATTAAAGATGAAGAAATGTCCTATAAAGAAGTGGCATTACTGATGGGGATTTCGGAGCGAACAGTCGAAGTACATATAAAATATGCGATGAAGATGATTCGACTTGTTGTATCCAATTATCTCGAAAATAAACAGGGTACTACCGGTACGGGATATTTAAGAGTGGCCAAAACGCTCTTACTATGTGTCATGGGCATATAATTTATTCTTCCCAAACGCTTCTCATAAACTTTTTTAAAAAAAAGTAAGATCTGAATACGGGTTTTTAAATTTTCCATTGTTTTTATACCAGAAGATAATGATATGAAGAAACATCCGTCCGATATTGATTTGATTATTCTTAATATATTGCGGGGTAAAAGCAAGAAAGAAGAAAAAGAGTGGTTGGAGGAGTGGTTGCAAAAATCGCCGGAGAACAGTAAGCTTTTTGAACATCTTCGTGATGTATGGAATGAGAATACACCGGAAGTGAAATTTATAAATTCTGACGAGCTCGCCAATAAGATTTGGCAAAAAGGGGTTGGAATTGAAAATCAGGGGGATAACCGGAAATTTTTATTTATTGGAAATAATATGTTGAAAATTGCCGTAATATTCCTGTTGTTTCTAATTACACCTTTTTTGCTATATCACCTGCTGGATGTACGTGAAGCAGGGAATACAACCCTGCAAACCAAAACAATTGAAAAAATGAATCCGATTGGGCAAAAGACCAAAGTACATCTGCCGGATGGATCCATCGCCTGGTTAAATTCAGGTACATCAATTCGTTATAATGAATACTTTTCCGACAGTAACAGGATTATTGAGTTGGTCGGAGAAGCTTTTTTTGAAGTGCACCGGGATACATTGCGGCCATTTATTATCAAAACAGGAGATGTATCAACCATCGCACTCGGCACATCATTTAATATATCTGCTTACGAAGAAAATGATTATATCCAGATCTCTTTAATTACCGGAAAAGTACGTGTCGATAGCGATGTTGAGGAGATGATATTACATCCGGGTAATGGTGCATACTATAATAAATCTGATAACCTAATCCGGAATGTCGAAATTGATGAAGCAAAGATATTGTCCTGGAAAAACGGAATACTTCTTTTTGACGGGGATGATTTTAATGCTTTCTGTAATAAGATTCAAAAGTGGTATGGATTAAACATTAAAGTAGTAGGAGAGCCCCCTGCAGGATGGAGGATTCGGGGAGAATTCAAAAATGAATATCTGGCGAATATTTTGAAATCAATAAGTTTCAACAAAGAATTTCAATATAAAATCAATAAAAAAGAAGCGGTATTTATTTTCAATTAATCACATAAAAATATGAGAGCAACATACACATAAAGAAAAGACTGCGGCAAATTGGAACCTGCGCAGTCTTTTCAGAAAGTAAATTAAATTTTAATAAACTCACTTAAAATTATGAAAAAAAAGATACTAAGGCTATTAGTAATGGCATCATTTTATTCATTTCTGACATTTTTATGCCAAGTTATGGCTTTAAACCTGGCATTCGCATCTGGGGTAGCCGCCCAAAATTATGTAAGCATCAAGGAAGTTTCATTATCGGTTACCTTCGACAACACAAGACTTATTGATGTCTTTACCGAACTGGAAGCTCAGACCAGTTATACATTTGTTTATGATAAAAACGATGGTTTTCTAAAGGACAGATTTAATTACTCAGGACTGAATATAACAGTAGAAGCATTGTTGCTTGAAATAGCAAAACAGGCTAGTGTTAATTTCCGCCAGGTGAATAATAATATTTCAGTAACCAAACGATCCGGTTCAATCAAAAATAAGATTGAAGAGATAATGCAATCAATTGTCGTATCAGGTAACGTTTCATCACAAAGCGGTCCGTTGCCGGGAGTAAGTATCCTGGTGAAAGGGACTATGAGAGGAACAGTAACTGACGAGAATGGAAATTATCAGATTACTGTACCTGAGGATGCAACACTTGTTTTTAGTTCAATAGGTTACTTAACAGAAGAGACAATAGTTGGAAACAGAACGGTCATTAATGTTGTGATGATCGAAGATTTGAAACAATTACAGGAAATGGTCATTATTGGATATGGAACCCAGAAGAAAAGTGACCTTACAGGATCAATAGCTTCTGTTAATGCGGAATCTGTTCAAAAAACCGCTACCAATGACATCCGCAAAGCATTACAGGGACAAGTAGCCGGTGTAACTGTACAAAGCGGAGGAGAGCCGGGAGCTGATCCTATTGTTAAGATCAGGGGCGTAGGCTCGTTAACGAATAACACACCTCTTTACCTGGTCGATGGTATTCAGACCCCAATAAGTCAGATTCCCACCTCGGATATCGAATCAATACAGATATTAAAGGATGGAGCAGCAGCTTCAATTTATGGATCAAGAGCTGCAAATGGTGTTGTGATCATCACGACAAAAAGAGGGCAAAAAGGAGACGTGAAAATAGGATACAATACCTATTACGGAATTCAGAATATTACCCATAAATACGATGTGACTTCCAGAGAAGATTACCAGATGCTTAATAACGAAGCAGTAACAAACGCCATGTTGTATGATCCGGGGCTCACACTCGTTCCAAGTAATGATCCGGGCTCAGCCTACTTTATCGATGATATTGATACCGACTGGCAGGATGAAGCCAGAAAAACCGGTACAATTATGGAACATAATTTTAACCTGTCGGGAGGTGATGAAAATGTAAATTATTTTGTCTCACTCAATTATTATAATCAAAAAGGCACCGTTGAAGGTAATGGACCAAATTATAAAAGGTATTCGGCACGTGTAAATACGGACTTTAAACCGGGTAAATTTTCTTTTGGTGAATCTTTTCAGTTTGCACGGGAAGATTTTGATTTCGCCGGATTTATAAAAGATGGTAATTATATAATAGATATGGTAAGAGCTATACCAACTATGTCGATATATGATGATACAAAAGTTGGTGGATTTGGTGGGTGTGACAATGTGATTCACAGGTCTCTGACATCAAATGTTATCGGATCAAATACCATTCTGAAAAATCAGTCAGTCAGGTATCGGTTTATTGGAAACACCTATGCACAATACGAAATAATAAATGGTTTGAATTTTAAAACCAGTTTAAGCCTTGAACGTTCCGACTGGAGGGATACCAGGGAAGAACCTGAGTATGATCTTGGAACCACGTTCACGAATATAATACCAAAATTCTTTGATTGGAGAGGAGAAGGCACCACTATTTCAATTGAAAACACATTAACGTATTCCAATCATTTTGGCCAGCATAATGTCACCTTAATGATCGGTAATACGGCTCTCCAGTCAAAGGTTATAAATCTGAACAGCCGGGCTGAAAACGTGGATTATCGTTATCCGGATGTTATTTCAAGCGGTACGGACAGGTTTGTTGATGCTACAGAAAATGAAAACAGGATAAGCTCTTATTTTGGCCGTTTATTGTATGATTTTGACGGTAAATATCTGTTGACCGCCACTGTTCGAAGAGATGGATCCTCAAGGTTTGGGCCAAATTACCGATACGGTGTATTTCCGTCTGTTTCTGTAGGTTGGAAAATACATCAGGAATCCTTTATGCAGTCCGTTCCTATGATCAGTATGTTAAAATTACGGGCCAGCCATGGTATTTTGGGGAACCAGGAGATTTTAAATTATGGGTATACAACATACATCAATCCGTATGCTCATGCCGTATTTAACGGACAGCTGGCACCAGGTTCAACTCAAGTAAGCTTAAGTAATCCAGACCTTAAATGGGAGGAAAAAACGTCTTCCAATATAGCTCTTGATCTCGGTATTTTTAACGATAAACTAACACTCACTACAGAATATTTCATATCCGAGACGCATGATCTGTTATTTGCCAAACCAATTCCGGCAAGTACTGGTATATATCCCGATGATGTGCCGGAATCGAACGCTGCTTCTATCAGGAATTCGGGAATCGAATTCGAATTGAAGTATGCTGACAAAGCCGGAGAATTATCTTATAGTGTCTCTGCTAATGTTTCTACGCTCAAAAACAAGGTATTGTCATTGGGAGGAGGAGAACCTATTTTTGGTATAATAAGTAAAACAGAAGTTGGTGGTGAAGTTGGAAAATTCTATGGCTATTCCATCGAAAAGATCATTCAGTCACAGGAAGAAATTAATGTTCTGAATGCCGCTTCTCCTGACGGATTGTACCAGGAAGTTAATACTGCTCCCGGCGACTATAAATTCGAAGATCTGGATGGTGACAATAACATAACAGATGCAGATAGAAAATATCTGGGAAGCGCTATCCCCAAGGTATATTTCGGTGGTAACTTTTCTGCTACCTACAAAAAATTTGATTTCACCATGTTGCTGCAGGGTCATGCGGGAAATAAAATATACGATGCAATACGGGTATCTGTTGAAAATGCTTCCGGTTATGCCAACTATTCCACGAATGTTCTGGATCGTTGGACAACTCCTGGACAGGATACGGATGTGCCGAGGGTTATTATCGGCGATCCGAATGCAAATGCACGAAACTCAGCCAGATGGCTTCAGGATGGCAGTTATTTGAGAATATCAACTGTTCAAATCGGGTATAATCTGTCTGGATCTGCTTTATCAAAGTTTTCTGTCGAAAATCTTAGAGTTTATCTGACAGCCCAGAATTTATTGACAATCACTAAATATGAAGGTTTCGATCCGGATTTTGGAAACGATGGGCTGTTCGACAGGGGTGTTGACCACGCAGATGCTCCGTTAAAAGCTTTTAATGCCTATACCGGTGGATTACCAAATCCAAGAAGCTTCATTATCGGATTACAGGTCCAGTTTTAAGCATTTTTAATTTAAAAAATACTGAAATGAATAATATCAAATATATAATCGTACTCTTTTTGTTGTTTGGCTCTTTCGCCTGTGACGATAAATACCTTGAACTTACTAATCCAAACCTGATAAATGTTGAAGATTATTGGAAGACCGAAGAAGATTTTGAACGCGGTGTAAATGCTGTCTATCAGGCATTGTATTATGATGGCACCTACCTGCGTATGGCCCAGCTGGGTCTTGACCTGAAAGGGGATGATGTACGAGGTGACAGCCCCTGGGATGTTATTGACGGCGCCGGAAGATTTAACCGGCTGAATGAACTTCTCCCGCAATGGCTATGGACGGCTTTTTATGCTGGAGTACACCGTGCAAATCAGGTGATCCATAAAATCGATGAAGGTGAATTTAGCTCTGATGAAGCAAAAAATACCCTTCTCGGACAGGCAGTATTCCTTCGGGGGCTGTATTATTTTCACCTGGTGAATTTCTTTAATAATATTCCACTTATCCTGAATACCTACGAATCATCAGAGGATTTTTATCCCGAACAAGCAGATCCTCAGGATGTGTGGGATCAGATTGTTAAGGACTTTAGTGATGCAGCAGAATTGCTTCCTTCATCGTATGACAACCCGGAAGACATAGGCAGGGCAACAGAAGGGGCTGCAAGGGCCTTCCTTGGAAAAACATATTTGTTTCGGAAAGAATATCAGCTTGCTTCCACGCAGTTTGAACTGGTAATGGATATGGGATATGAATTGATGCCAAATTATGTCGATAACTTTACTGAGGCCTATGAAAACAATATCGAATCGATATTTGAGATCCAATTTGACAGGAGCGTAGGAGGAACTGATCTTGGCTGGGTTGGAGAACCAGCAGCCAACTGGAGTAAAACAACCGCCAGAGCTATTACCTATGGCCCGGAAGGTTTTGGCTGGTCGGACGTAGTGCCAACCAGATGGGTATTTGACCAATTTAAGGTAGAGCCAACTGAAGGCGGAGGAGTAGATCCCAGGCTTGATGCAACAATCTTCTATAATTATCCGGGCGCAACAGTCTATGGCGTCCCATTTGAAGAGCAATACCCGGAGGCCCTCGATAATATTTATCCGAAAAAATATCAGAATTATCTGACACTGGTTGATGAATTCGACTGGCGATCGGGGATAAATGAACGAATTATGCGTTATGCCGATGTATTATTAATGTATGCAGAATGCCAGAATGAACTTGATCACAGATCGGTTGCCGCACAATATGTTCAGGATGTCCGAACAAGGGCTCAACTACCTGACCGTCAGACTGAATTTGAAGGCATGAGCCGTGAAGATCTGTTTGAAGAAATCGCTCATCAACGGTTACTCGAATTCTGTCTTGAAGGTCACAGGTTTGATGATATTCGTCGATGGGGATGGCTCGAAGATCCTGATATGCTGGAAGAGCTGAAATCAAGGGATAGCGAATTTAATGGATATACTGCTGGTAGAGAATATTATTATATTCCTCAGGTAGAAATAGATACAAATCCGAATATTGATCAAAACGATGGATATTAATTTTTGGTAAGAAACTATGAAATCACCTGGCTGGTATGTTAAACGGCCGGGTGATTTATTAGTATATTGATGAGAACCAA
>JBNKDZ010000588.1:0-3206 GCA_050288525.1 Cyclobacteriaceae bacterium | reverse complement strand
GACTTCAATTCGACCCGATCAACACCTAATTCTTTGCCCAATTTCCGGATATCCTGTACCTGGTGTTCATTATGTCTGAAAACAAGAAACTGCAAAATAATGAACGGGGTGGCCGATCCTTCGCTTCGCCGTGCATCGACAATGTTTTTAATACCTTCCAATACCTTGTTTAGTTGTCCGCCTACACGATATTTCTCATAGGTTTGCTGATCAAGACCATCCATGGAGACGATAAGCCGGTCGAGACCACTTTTAACCGTTTTAACCGCATTTTCAGGTGTTAAAAAATGTGCGTTTGTAGAGGTGGCTGTGTATATACGCTTTTTTTTAGCATAGGCTATATAATCAAAAAAAGCAGGGTTCAGGTATGGCTCTCCCTGAAAATACAGGATCAGGTACAACAATGTGTCACTTAGATCATCAATAGCAGCTCTAAAGGTTTCTGTTGTCAACATTCCTGTGGGACGTAAAAACGATCGCAAACCGCTGGGACACTCCGGACATCGCAGGTTGCAGGAAGTAGTTGGCTCCACCGATATACTGACAGGCCTGCCTCTGTGGAATGCTTTCTTTTTGAAAAATATTGAAAACCGGTAACTTGCATAAATCCAAAAGGCATTGATCACTCGCTTACGGTTGACATGTTGTAAGATATTTAGTATGTCCCTCAGTTGGCTCAGCATATTTTACTTTATACGAAAAAGATTAAAGATAATTAAATTTAAGTGCCTGAGGTTGGGTCAGATGCATTTATTTTGCCATTTTCGTATTTGTAAATAGTTAAAAATCAAATTAGGATTTATAATGAAGAGGTTAAATATTGTGACAATCCTATGGTTATGTTTTTTTTTCATAACTTCATGCGATATCAAAAACGCATCAGAAAACAGTCAGAATAGTATGGAGAATCAATCAATTGATCCGCACTCATTTGCAAAGCCGGACGAAGCGCTGGTTAAACACATTGACCTTGATCTTAAGGTCAGTTTTGAAGAAAAGATTATTTCAGGAAATGTCACAATTCATTTCGAGCGCAATGACAGCAGCTCACCATTAACACTGGACACCAAAGACCTGATCATTGAGAACGTGTTGCTTCCGGATGGCTCACAGGCAAAATACAAACTTTTACCTGAATCACCTGTAATGGGACAGGCACTTGTTATTGAACTACCCGGTGATGAAGATAACGTGAACATATTCTATCATACCTCCGAACATGCAGAAGCCTTACAATGGCTGAATCCCGAGCAAACCAACGGAGGCGAAAAACCATTTTTATTCACACAGTCACAGGCTATCCTCGCCCGTACCTGGATTCCGTTACAGGATTCTCCGGGCATCCGGTTTTCCTATACGGCAAAAGTAAAGGTTCCGGAAGGTCTTATGGCGGTTATGAGTGCTGAAAATCCTCAGGAAATGAACCCTGACGGCGTTTATTCATTTAAAATGGAACAGCCGATCCCTGCTTATCTGATGTCTCTGGCTGTAGGTGACCTTCAGTTTGCCCCTGTCAGTGATCGTACCGGTGTTTATGCAGAACCTGCCATCCTTGATGCAGCGGTATATGAATTTGCCGAAATGGACACCATGCTGAACATTGCAGAAAAAATGTATGGCCCTTATCAGTGGGGCCGGTATGATGTGGTCGTATTGCCACCAAGTTTTCCTTTCGGAGGAATGGAAAACCCGAGGATTACCTTCGCAACTCCTACTGTAATTGCAGGCGACCGATCGCTGGTATCGCTTGTTGCCCATGAAATGGCACATTCCTGGTCTGGCAACCTCGTTACAAATGGCACCTGGAATGACTTTTGGCTCAATGAGGGATTTACAGTATATTTTGAATACAGGATCATGGAAGCCTTATATGGAAGATCCTACTCCGAAATGCTTGCTTCTCTGAGCAGGCAGGGGTTGGTGGAAGAAGTCGAATCGTTTATGTCCACAGGCAAGGAAGGCGATACGAAGTTAAAAATCGATCTGAGCGGTCGAAATCCGGACGACGGGGTAACGACCATTGCCTATGACAAAGGATACTTTTTTCTCAGATATCTGGAGGAATATGCAGGCCGCGAAACCTTTGATGCTTTCATAAAACAATATTTTCAGGAACATGCTTTCCGTTCAAATACCACCGATAAGTTTGTAGCATATTTAAACAAAAATCTGTTTGAGAAAAACAACATTGCACCGGTTGGAGATCTGAATGAATGGATCTCTGGCACCGGACTGCCTGAAAGTCTTCCTGTTGTTAATTCGGAGCGGTTCCAGGCTGTTGACAGTGCTTTGAACAAATGGGAATCAACCCAAAACCCTGCCCTTGTGCAAACATCTGATTGGACAACACATGAGTGGCTGCATTTTATCATGAACCTGCCGGACACCCTATCCTTTGATCAGATGAAATCGCTGGATGAGGCTTTTGGATTCAGTAAAAGTGGCAATTCGGAGATATTGGGGGCCTGGTTTGTCCATGTCGGCACCAATCTTTATGAACCGGCATATCCTGAAATGGAAACATTCCTCATAAAAACAGGCAGAAGAAAATTCCTTACGCCGATATATACAGCCCTGTCAAAAAGCACAGAAGGCAAAACGCTTGCGAAGAAGATCTATTCAAAGGCGCGCCCCGGATATCATTTTGTTGCCGCGAACACAATAGATGCTGTGTTAAACATGGAAACGAACGAATAATGTTAAACGAATTTTTATTTCCTAAATGAAACAAATAGTACCTTTTTTCACCTTTTTTCTACTTTTTATTCAAATCAGCCTGCAGGCACAGAACAATAAAAGCCTGTACGATATCTGCAGGTTGCAATCCGGTTCATTGCTTGATGAATATCTTCAGGACTGGCATGAATCACTTAAACCTTATACGCCGGATCGTATTACAGATAATACCGTGCGGGAAGTATACGCTATTTTTTACGTATTGTATAAACCGTATACATTCAAAAATCATTTTCAGGGAGAAGATTACAGTTTGCTAAATAAGACGATCACTTATAAACCCGGATATTTTACGATACAAAATAAGATCATATATTGGCAATCAGATCTTGAAGCGCTGCAACTCGAAAGTTTTGATTATACCGTAAAATCTGAGAATCCCGGATCTATCAAAGATTTCAGGCCTCAATTAGGTGATACTTCCATCATACCATTGTACCTAACCAATCATTATATCGAGGAACTGGAAC
>JBNKDZ010000587.1:0-4231 GCA_050288525.1 Cyclobacteriaceae bacterium | reverse complement strand
TACGATAAGTCCCCGGTCGTTGTCTTGTATGGCACCTGCTACAATTTCAGATCCTGAAGCACTTCCTTCATTGATCAGAACGATAACCGGACCGCTTTCAAATTCTCCGGTGAGCTGGGCGCGGTATTCAGCCGTTGCTCTTGGTTCCTTGCCTTCCTGGCTCACGATCATGGCATTACCGGCAATCAATTCATCCGCGATGTTTACGGCACGGTCCATGTAACCTCCCGGATTGCCCTGCAGATCAATAATAAGTTTTTTCATGCCCTGTTCGTTCAGGTATTGAAGCTTTTCCTTGAATTCATCATAGGTCGTTTCGGCAAATCTGGATATTTTGATATATCCTATCTCATCGTCCACCATATAGCCGGCGTCCACAGAGAACTGAGGTATCTTATCGCGAATAATGGTGAAGGAAAGAAGTTTGTCCCCGGATCTGCGTTTTATCCCCACCGTTACCTTGCTGTTTTTCGGTCCGCGTAGCCTGTCTATTACACCCCGGTTGGTAATTCCAACACCAGCCACTGTTTCTCCTTCAACCGTAATGATCTTATCGCCTGCCATAATACCCACTTTTTCAGAGGGCCCTCCGGAGATTGGAGCCAGAACAACAATGGTATCCCGAAAGATGTTAAATTCTATACCCACACCTTCAAATTCACTTTTCAGATCACTGTTCGACAGTTCAACATCTTTTTGGGTAACATATATTGTGTGTGGATCAAGTTTTTCCAACATTTTAGTAATGGCCGTTTCGACCATATCATCAGCATTAACAGGGTCGACATACGAGCGTTCGATAAGGCCCATTACTTCCCTGAACTTTAGAATGCTTTTTTGAAAGTCAAGTGTGCTCTTTTCATTCCCTGAAAATGTTGCACCAATCAGGATTCCAGCTGCTAATCCGATTGTTAGAATGATAGGTAATTTCACTTGTGTTTTTGTATTGTTAATCTTGCTCACAATGATTGTTTAATTTATTCAATTCAAAAATCCTTAATTACAATATGCAATATAATCAAATAATTAAATTAATAAGACGGGAAGTAAGGCATTAAAACTTAACTGGCTGAACAAAAAAAGGTTATAATTTTTATTTTAATGGATTATTCCGATATCTTACCGGTAATTAATACATTGTAAGAAGTGATTGTAAATGGGAAGAATACTAGCACTTGATTTTGGCTTTAAACGAACCGGGATAGCGGTTACCGATCCCCTAAAAATAATTGCGAATCCGCTTACTACCGTGCAAACCGAAAAGCTGATGGAATTTCTGGTCTCTTACAGGCAGAGGGAGGAAGTGGAAGTCATTATTGTAGGCAAACCGGTAAACCTCGATAACACCTCCACACACACTACAGAATCGGCAATGAAATTGGTTGATACACTGAAACAAACCTTTCCGGATGTTGAGGTGGATATGGTGGATGAACGGTTTACATCCAGAATGGCAATGGATGCCATGATTGCCAGCGGTACAAAGAAAAAAGACAGGCGGAAAAAAGAAAATATTGACAAGGTAAGCGCCGTTATTATCCTACAATCGTATTTACAACAAAAAGGTTATTAAAGTCTTAAATGATATTGATAAAGTATTGATTTATATAATTAATCGTTTTAAATTATATAAAAAAACAGATCGAATCCAATCGACCTGAACGACACACAGCGCGCATAACAATTTCAGTATGAGATTGTTTTAATTAGAAACAATAATTGTTGAAACGTATTTTCATTAATCACCCGAACACAGGATTATTATATTCAAAATAAAACGATACCTGTTGCATTCTGATGAATCATACGTATAGGATCTGAGTTGGCAGATGCAAATCCTCTGATAACAGATTTAATTTTATACGTCCGGATGTCAGCACATTTTGATGGATAATAATTCTTGTTCATCTCAAATTTTCTGGCGCAAAAACATTTGTCAGATCATGAATTAATCAAGATTATGAGCAGAGTCAACCAGCAAGAAAAATGGAAAAAAATCAAATTCCCTGAGGGATTTGTAACGAAGGCAAATTATCAGGTGAGCAACTATGGCAGGGTCCGGAATATTCTTAAGGATGGTGCTTTTCATATTAAAAAGCCCATTTTTCAGAACGGACAGGTAATTTATAAATTTACATTTCCGGAAAAGTTGAATGAAGGTCAGCGTCTGATCCTGCATCAGAAAGCCAATCATCTTGTAGCCAGGCATTTCAGACCAAAAGAATATTTTAAAGGATGTTATGTTGTATGGAAGGATTATAACCGGCTGAACAACTATATAAACAATCTTTTAATACTGAATGAAAGTGAGGGGAGGAGACATATCGCTCTTGGACGTTACAGATTTAAGGATGTTGAACAAAAACTGATACTTCCTGAAGAAGAAGAAAAAGAAACAAATGTATTGGAAGAGGTTTACAAAAAGGTTGAACGTGATGATGATTATTTCAAGATCATATCACATATTCCAAATTATGAGATCAACCGAAATGGTGTTATCCGAAGAGCCATACCACCGTTTAAAGGTAAGATCATTAAACCACGTATGCACCCCAGCGGTTTTCTGTTCTGTGATCTCAAGTACAAGAACAAACGGTATACAGTGTACCCCCATAAGGAAGTCGCCAAACACTGGAACATCAATGTGATGCCTGAGGAGCGGACCATCGTAAGTCATCTCGATGGAGACCTGACCAATAATAATTCCGACAACCTGGAATGGACTACTCCACAAGAATCTGCCATGATCACGCAGATGCATAAAAAGATCGATTATGATAAGATCTGGAAAAAACGAAGAAAGCTGTACGGAAAAACGGGATTTAAAAAGAAATCCAAAAAGAAAGAAGTCCATTAATGGCATAGCGCAAAGAGCATTGGGCGAAGCGTTAGGTTTTCAGGCTGACAATCAAGTATTGCCCAAATAAAGCGAGTTAAAAAGTCCTCTTGTTATGTTCCGGATTTTACGCTTTCTCTTATCATTTCACTCCTGAACGTGTCATTTTGACATTGTTTCACTTTAACATTCTGCCATAGAGATCAGAAAATGAATTTGGCATGATATATGAATATAAGAACATATGACAAAATATTCAAATAATGTTTCATAGTTATGAAAATAGAACAAATAGCATCATATGAAGAATTGGCAGATAGGATACAGAATCGGGAACGGTCGTATCTTTTGTTATATAAAAAGGGTAATGAAAGCAGTGATTGTGCAATACAACATCTTTCAGGTACTCAGGTAGCTGAAGATCTGCATGTGTTTGCAGCTGATGTTGCAACTGTTCGTGACATACATTCGCGGTACAATATCACTACGGTTCCTTCTTTACTGGAGTTTGAAGGCGGAAAGTATAAAAATGTTTTGAAGGGATGCCATGATACCGGATTTTATCAATCCTATTTTGAAAATATCGTGTATCAACTAAGGACCGGTTCGGATGAAAAACCTTCCAAAAGCGTCACGGTATATACCACACCATCGTGCCCGTGGTGTACTACATTGAAAAACTTCCTTAGAAAGAATGGTGTACGGTATACAGAAGTGGATGTTGCTTCTGATGAGCAGGCAGCCCGTGATATGGTAAGCAAGAGTGGTCAGCAGGGAGTTCCGCAGACAGATATAGATGGTCAAATGGTTTTGGGATTTGATCAGTCAAAATTGAACAGATTATTGGAATTAAAATAAATCAGTAAAAAATGAAAGAATTACAGCCTGTAAATCAAAATGTCATTTTGGACGTTTCAGATGATATGTCAGAACAGAGAACAGCCTCAGGAATTATTATTCCGGATACGGCAAAGGAAAAGCCGAAATTTGCTAAAGTCATATCGTTAAGTAATATTGAAAACCCGGAGATATCGATTGGAGACACAGTATTTTTCAAAGCATTCGGAGGTACTGAAGTCGAACTGGAAAATAAGAAATATCTGGTGATCCAATATTCGGATATCCTGGCCAAAGTGGTGGAAACAGAGGAGATATGATAATAAGGAGCAAGGGGCAAGGAACAAGGAGCAAGGAAGGGCCTGACGGCCAAGTTCCTCAGAATGATGGCTTTTTGTTGGTTTTTGTTCTTTCTCCCTTAGGTTGACGGCTATGGTCTCACGAAACACTGTATTGTGTTAACCAACGACAGTATAGCAAACTGCTGGCGAATATTATCTATCTTTGAGAGCGATGTGGTCATAAAAAATATCATATGAATACGGTTATCAGGGATTT
>JBNKDZ010000586.1:0-6780 GCA_050288525.1 Cyclobacteriaceae bacterium | reverse complement strand
AGTTTAATAGCCGTGAACTGGGCAAATTAAATTATTTTAACCTGTCCAAAGGCCTGTATGTCTTTTTGATGGGATTGTCAAAAAAGATTATTTTGGCAGATTCGTTCGGTATTATCGCCAACACAGGTTATGCGTCACCTGAAATGCTGACTACAGCAGAAGGATGGATAACCTCTCTTTCGTATTCCTTTCAGCTGTATTTTGACTTTAGCGGATATTCAGATATGGCGATCGGTCTTGGGCTGATGTTTAATGTCGTGTTGCCGATAAATTTCAATTCACCGTACAAATCATTAAATATTCAGGATTTCTGGAGAAGATGGCACATTACTCTTAGTCGTTTTCTTCGTGACTACCTCTATATCCCACTTGGAGGAAACAGGCTTGGAGAAGGAAGAACATATATCAATCTTGTTATCACTTTCCTGCTTGGTGGAATATGGCACGGGGCAGGGTGGACATTCGTTTTTTGGGGATTGTTGCATGGTGTGGCATTGGTGGTTCAGCGGTTGTTTACGAAATTGAATATCAATGTGCCTAAATTGATATCTATCGTAATTACGTTCTTCTTCATTAATCTGACCTGGGTGTTTTTCAGGGCGACCGACTGGCATAATGCCATGGCTCTGTTAAAATCCATGGCAGGTCTAAATATGGGAACGAACTCATTCGAACTTCTCACCAGCTATATTGATGCTCCGATATGGTTGGCAGGGATCGCTTTATTGTTTATGCGAAATACGAACCAACTGGCGGAAGATTTTCGTCTGGACATAAAACATTATGTGTTTATTGTCCTGCTTATTGTAATAAATGTTATTTTCCTGAACTCAGTAATTAGTCAGGATTTCTTATATTTTGATTTCTAGGGACTTATGAATAGAGAAAAGAAGTTTTTTCTGGGATCAATTATTGGCGGTATCGGTGTTCTGGCAGTGTTTTTACTTGTCAATATGTACATCGATTTATTCGGCTTGTTCAGTAGTGGAAGTGAAAAAAACAAGAAGGTGGTATATGATGAACGATCGGATAAATACATTATGGCGCACAATTACATCCCAAAGAATTTTAACGGGATCTTGCTGGGGCCATCCTTGTCTGCGAACCTGAATACGAAAGATATACTGACATATGAGATGTATAATCTGAGTTTTATGGGGGCAAACTTTTCAGAACAGAAGTATCTGTTTGAGAAAGTTATGTCGCAGGAGAATGATGTGAAAGTCGTTGTTTTGTCGATACATCCTTATTTCACGGAGACCTATGGATTTAAATCAGAAGATATGTCGGACCAGGTATATTATTCTGCCTTTGGCTCATACGGGTTGTTGAAGGAGTATTTGATAGGGGTGGTAAGGAATTTCAGCGTGTTCCCATACAAATATCCGAAACATCAATATAACGGATACGGTTATAACGATTATGACAACCAATTTGCTGTTGAGGATGTTGGTGCGAAAATCAGCAAGGAAGTTGAGTTGCATAAGGATGAGCCCATTCTGTTTAATGATGAGACAAAAAAGGAATTGCATCAGTTTGATTCAACCTGGCGAGCGAATGATATCCGGATCGTATATTATTTTCATCCGATCCCTCATGATATCTATTCAGCCCGGGAGGATAGGTTTGAGAATTATAAAGCGACATTTTTGCAATATGTTGATTCAGAATATGTTGTAGATTTTAATACAGATAAATTTCTTGATTTCAGGAAAGATTATTCTAATTACATAGATCACGGCCACCTGAGTAAAAAAGGACAGAAATTTATACTTGATTATATGGATAATTATTTGGAAAAGTTATAAGGTAAAGGATTTTGAAGTAATGGCAAAAGTAAAAAAAATACATGGCAATCCTGATTGGATCACTTCGGAGTATAATGAAGATATTAATGCAGGAAACATGAATGCTTATATTGAAGAGATAAATAAAAACCTGCAATCTCCTCCTGAAAAGCCGGATGTAAGTATTATAATCCCGGCATATAACGAAGAAAATAATATACTTAAAGCCGTATTGTCTCTGTCACGGCAGGTTACGGAGTATTCTTTTGAAATCATATGTGTCGATAATAATTCTGTAGATAAAACAGCTGAAATACTTCACAAGATCCCGGTCAGGTATTTTCTTCAGACGATACAGGGATGTGGGCCTGCCAGGCAGAAGGGATTGGATGAGGCTAAAGGTGACTATATTCTTCTGGCCGATGCAGATTGTATTTATCATCAACAATGGCTCCAGATCATGATTGACGAGCTTAAACAGGAGGGTGTTTCATGTGTTTATGGTCGTTTTTCCTTTATAAGTGACGGGAAATACCCCCGATGGAAATTATCTGTTCACAAAGCATTGCGGGAGCTCATGGCAGAGATACGCAATATAAAAAGACCGTATTATAACAGTTATGGTATGAGTATGGGATTCACGCGCAAAGATGGTCAGGAGATCGGCTTTATTATGAATAACCTCAGGGGTGAGGACGGCAGAATGTGTTTCGATCTTATGAACCGGGGTAAGGTTAAAATGATCCGAGCAAAAAACAGCCGTGTCTGGACACCCGCACGAGCACTTGAAAGAGAAGGAAAATCACTTTTTAAAATTATTTTATCGAAAATGAGTGAGGAAATGAAAAAATTCTATACGTATTTTTATCCATTACCCCCTCATGATACCAAAACCTCGAAAAACGAATAGGAAATTTCCTTGAATCAATAATTTTCGGAAACTCTTGTCAATATCTGATTGGAGGATACACGCCAGCTTTGGAATCCACATTTCGTATAACAACCAATGAGATATTGGAATTTGTCGTCTAATTCAACCCTGACAGGTCTTTGGACGCTGTCAGGTGGATCACTAAAAATCAAATATCCTGTAATCCCTAAATCCGAAAAATCAGTACTCCCACTTTTCACTCTATTACAACCTTTTCAATAATCACCTGATCATCCTGATCCCGCATCTCAAGGAAATAAATTCCCTGCCGGATTGTATGTACATCCATGAACATAGATGCCTGATCTGATTTATCGAGGGATATCACGGGTTTTCCTGAGATATCCATCAACCTGAGCATTAACGATCGGCGCTCAGGGTTTGATATGGTGATCAGGTCATCAGTCGGATTCGGATAAAACCGGATTTTTTCATCAGGCACATTGTTTTTAACATCCTTTGCCAGTCGGGCATCCGATGTCCCGAAAACCTCCAGTGTTACCGGGACAATAATTTCAGGATGGTCGACGTCATTGCTGTTTATCTGAAGATTGGCTTTATATGTTCCCGGATATAGTCCTTCTGTATTAAACAATACACTTATATTCGTCGATTCGTTACCATCCGTTGTTCCCGAACGGGGATCTGTATCGATCCAGTGATATTCCGGATAGGTGGCGATACGCAAAAACGTTTCCCTTGAGTTTATGTAGATGCCGGATATATCCTTTTCTTTGATATAGGCCATATAGTCTATATAAATGTTTTCATCTGGATGTTCAATGATTGTTTCACTGAGAGAGGACAGGTTTATCAGGTGGATCCCTTTGTTGCTGTAAGCGATGTAAGTATTGGTAACAGGGTCGATGAAACCATCAGGGATGAAGGATATTTCAGCCGCGAATTCGTATATGATATCCCAAAAGCCCTCCGATACGTTATAGCGAATCAGGTAATAACCGTTTGTATAGTTGTATATAACGCCATAAATCTGGTCTTTATAAAATTGAAGGCCATAGAATTCACTTTCAAGATTATTGTTGATGGCAGGAGAAGGTAGAATAGTCCAGCTTTTGGTTGAAGGTTCATATCGGACAAATTCAACTTTTCCAGTTACCCAGTTAAAATATCCAATATAAACATACCGGCCATCGGTACATAGTTTCTTATAAGATTCACCAAAGAGAATATCTTCCTGAAGGCTGGTTGTCCCGTCGTATAAGTTGTATGTCCATATTTTCGGTTGATTGTAGCCTCCTCTCATAATAAATAAATCATTTCCAAAAATCACCCCATCACAATGCCACATATTCCCTTCAGGAATAACAAAAAGAGTATCCCAGGAATTGGAGTTTATATCATATTTGAATACCGTGTTTTCATAGTGTCCCGGCAGTCCAAAAATCACATTGATCTCCGGACAAGCGACAAGATTTTCACTATGGTATTGTTTCGGGAGGTAGGAGACCTCAAGTGGATATTTAAACTTTGAAGGAGGGTTTATATCCGTATTATCTATGTCAGCCGGAGACGGATCGGTTATGGAGAGGTTCCAGATAAGCCGGCTTTCAGGATTTGCATTGAATATCTGCAAAGATTCAATGGATGTCTCATTTTCATTTAAGCTGATGGCGAATAATTCCTTGTCAGTAGCAATCTCCGGATCGATAATGCCGGATCCTTCAAGTGGGATACTTATTATCATCTGATCGTTTACACTATGGATGATTTTTAACGCGGATGTATGAATTCCGGGGCTTTTCGGTTTAAAGAAAATGGTTATAGCCACAATTTCATTTGGTGCCGGTGAGAAAGAATCCGGAGTTACGATAAATATGCCTGAATCACATTCCACATTCAAACGGAGCTGTTTAGAGGAAATATTCTTGATCTTCAATGTTGTTGAATCCATACTTCCGACCGATACCGGATTAAATATTATGGAAGGGCGGTCTGTCATAATTCTCGGAGAGTCCTGAAGGTGAATGTAAACAGGAAGGGTTATCCAAGAGTGTACCGGATCATTGGTGCGTATGTGGAGGATGTTTTTGTAGCTGTCAGGTACGGCATCCGGAATTTTGAGAGTCACAGATATTTGTTCAGCATTTTCCGGATGTATTGTTGCGGAAGAGGGATTGGCATTAGAAATAAACCATGGCGCATGAATAAGGATTGCGAGACTGTCGGATACAAAAGATGTCCCTTGTTTAGTAATCTGAAGCCCTTCTTCTCCTGAGATATTTTCTATGCCGATGCTCCCTCCTGTGGTAATTCCGGACATATCCAGATATTGAAACACTATTCTTCCGTCGTTGTACAGGATTGTCTGGAAGGTAAATCTCGATCCGGAATCAAACCAGTGGGTTACATCCTGATATTGTATTATGACCTTATCTTTTTCTGCCTGATAAAAAATCCGGCCATTTCCATGTCCGCAGGATGTTTTTGAGGCAATATCATCCCAGAACAGAGCAATGACACCGTCAGGATAATCAGTAGAAGGAATAGGATCTGCGTTCCATGAATATGCATACCTTTCGTTAAATGATATGATGCCTGGGTTTCCGATATAAATTGTGCTTCTTCTAATACCATAATATGGAAACCCAAAAGGTAAACGGATCTTTTCTGATGACATTTCGGGAATGAATAATTCTGTCCCTGTACTGGAGATGTCGATCCAGTTAAATTCAGGACCGTCCGGATGTCGGCTATCGATCCACCGGTAACCATACCCGTTTTCACCGTCATTACCACGATAATCGGGCAGGACTAAAGCGGTAGCTTTTGGTTTGTTTGTAATGACCTGATGATCCTGTTGGTTTAGATTCCGGATATTTTCAGGGAGGATTATTTCAGTTTCAGCGGTTAATTCAACAGCTTTCTCAAACTCTCTGATGCTAAAATACAATTCTTTTTTTCCCCGGTTGGTGATAGTTATTGTTTTTGTAATGGTTGTGTTCGTGTTTGTGTGAATATGCAGGGTGTCATCGGATAGAACACAATTTGCAGCCGAAGGGATGCGCCCCCGCACAATATTTGATACAGGAGACGAGGCATTATAAATGTTATTGGATTTTATGGCAAAATAATAGACGTTGCCGGGATTCAGGTTTTCAACAATCATTTGTTCTGAAGTTCCGCATGCCGAGGGTGTTTTTAGCGAAGATACGTTTAAAGCATTAGAAAAATTTGTTTCGTCAATCGGCCTTTGAGAATAACGGATATCATATGACCATGAATCTGCTGTCTCTGGAAGAATGCAGGGAGCAGTCCATGCAAGGGACAGACTGGTAGGGTTGATGGCTGATATCCGTAAGTCAGTGATGGCTTGAGGGGTGTTTGAATTATCTGCGATACTGAGAGCCTGGTATGCGTTTAGCCGGCCTGATCCCAGTAGATTGATATATGCAGGATTTAAATTGTCGATATTATCAGCAGATCTTGTCAGAATATTCCGCACAATCTGAGGGTCAAATTCCTGTCTTCCATATTTTGATACGATCAGTGCGGCAACACCTGATACATGAGGGCATGCCATAGAAGTGCCATCCAGATATCCGTAACTGTTTTCAGGGAGCGTACTTAGTATTCCATAATCTGATTCTCCTCCCGGAGCACATATGTCTACCCATGCCCCAAAATTGGAATACCCTGCCTTAAGATCCCGGTGGGTGGTTGAGGCTATAGCAAGAACATTTTCATAACATGCGGGATAAAAGTCATGAGGTGAACCGAAATTGCCAGCACTAAAGATTACCAATCCTCCCGCCATAAGTCCGGTTTGTGTACCGTTTTCATCAAAACCAGCTTCCATAATAAAGTAATCAATGGCTTCGAGGACAGCAATGTTATAAACAAACGGCTCGTTATAGCCCCAACTGTTTTGCGCTATTACCGCTCCGTTATCAGCTGCATAGACGAAGGCCTCTGCAAAATTTCCATTGTTGTCACCATGAAAAACAGTACATGACATAAGTTTTACACCTTCAATATTCAGACTGTCATTACCTCCTGCGATGCCGCAAATGCCTTTCAGGTTGTTATTGGAAGCACTGATAA
>JBNKDZ010000585.1:0-4042 GCA_050288525.1 Cyclobacteriaceae bacterium | reverse complement strand
AATCATCTGCCCCGATCTTAAGACCGGTTATGGTATCTTCCTTCATTGATTTTGCTGTAAGGAAAATGATAGGAATCATTTTATCTACTGAACGTATGTCTTTGGCAAGCGTAAAGCCATCTTTTTTAGGCATCATAATATCCAGGATACAAAGGTCAAAACTATCTGAATTGTAAGCTGACAATCCTTCTTCTCCATCCTTGCAAAGTTTTGCGTTATATCCTTTGAGCATCAGGTACTCTGTAAGGATTTGTCCCAAATTCGGATCATCCTCGACAATAAGTATTTTTGTTTTATTCATGTTGAGATAAATATATTTCAAATGTGCTCCCTTTATCCGGAACACTATTTACATTAATATGCCCTCCCAGAGCATCGATCATCGTTTTAACATACGCAAGCCCTAAGCCAAAACCTTTCACATTATGAATATTTCCGGTAGGTACCCGGTAAAACTTTTCAAAGATTCTGTTGACAACATCTTTTGTCATGCCAATACCTTTATCTGAAATCCTGATGGAAATACCTTCACCTGAGTTGAATGTTTTAATGCTTATATCAGGTTTTTTCTCACCGGAATATTTGTTGGCATTGTCAAGCAGGTTATAAATAATATTTGTCAGATGAACATGGTCTGTGACAACAAAAGGCACTTTAGCCTCCAGGTTTTTAACAATTTTACCATTTTTCTTTTCTATTTGTAATTGTATATTACTGATAGCTTTCTCAATAACCTCATGGATATCTATTTTTTCAAGTTTTAACTTAAAATCTTTTTTGTCCAGCGTTGCCATCTGCAGCACCTTTTCTACCTGAAGTCCAAGCCTGTTGTTCTCTGCCTGTATTATGGAGATATACCTGTTTACAAAAGATTTATTGGCATTTACATCTTCATCCTGAAGCGCTTCGCATGCCAGTGATACCGTAGATATTGGAGTCTTGAACTCATGCGTCATATTATTTATAAAGTCGTTCTTGATCTCTGAGATCTTCTTTTGCCGTATAATGGTATAAATAGCATAAGCAAAGCAAAGAATGATGACAAAAACCAATAAGATGGATGACGCCAGTGAAAACCATATCTTACTGATCAGAAAGGTTCGCTGATATGGAAAATATACAGACAAAAAGTGCTCCTGAGGGATGATATCACGTGTAAAAAGGTGTGTATTGAACTCTGACTTCAGATATTCATTTTTCTGATTTTTATCATTTGAAAGAATAATTGTGTTACTGCTTCCATCGATTACTCCATAAAAAAAATCAATGTCTATTCCCCTGTTGTTAAGTGCAGAAGACAACAATCCTTCAAGCTGTTTCTTGTCAATTCTGTTTTTTATTTTTCGTTCCTTTGAAAGCAATTCATTGAGAACCACAGTAACCATCTGGGATTTCTCCTGAACTTTTTCAATGTTGTTTTCATAATCCGGAATGGAGTCAATGCGTGACTGAAACCGTTTTATCTCAACCAGAACATCTTTGTCTATCAGCGTTTTAGGAGAAAATGGCTTGTCTTTGTTGGACAAATCCAGATTTTTTCCATTCTCCTTCCCCATACTATCATTAAAGTAAATATTTTCGATATACTCATCACTGATAATTAACTTACTGCTGTCATTATGTTGGTTTGTATCAATGAATTTTATGGAGTCCAGACCTATAATGGTATGACCCTTTTGATAGTACTGAAGTTTTTTTGCTGCAGTATACACTACTTCCTGCTGTTCGAGTTGAACAGAAACATTATTCAATGCTTCATGAACATCCTGTTTGAATCGTTCTTCACTAATATTGATGGCATTGTTTATCCAATACATCTGAAAACTAATCAGACCTACCAGAGCCAGCCCCATCAATATAATAATCCACTTTAACGTTCTTTGCGTCATAAGGGCAAAAATACATCAAATTGCGCTATCCTATTCACCTTTAACATTTTTTAACACCATTTAACAGCTTTTAAACCAAAGAATTCCGTTGTATAGTGTAGTTTTGCATTATAAATTTTATTGATATGGAACAAAAAATCATCGGACGTCTTTTATTACTACTAATCATCGTCGGTGCATTTGATGTTTTTAGTCAGATAAAAGATGTACCGGACAAGTCAAAGGTTCAGGAGTTAATTCATTCGGCATCTGATAGTCTTTTAGCAAAGGAAACAGAAAAAAAAGACCTTCCTTCCGGATTCAACCTAAAACTTAATGATCTGAGTATTTTCCCAAATCCCACAAAAGGAGAACTTAAAGTACGTTTTAACCTTAATCAGACTGGAAGTATCCGGTTAAACGTTCTCGATATACTTGGTAATGTGGTGTATTCCGGAGATGTAGAAGGAGAAAATGGTATCTATGTCAAATCACTTGATCTCCGCGATCAGCCAAGAGGGCTCTATTTCGTACAGATTAAACAAAAAAATAATTCGATGACACGGAAGATAATAATTGAATAGTCAACGGTTTATGCTATATTTGTGCTGATTTATGAACAGAAGGTATATGCCTTCTTTTTTTTTATACAATAATTTATAAAATGGAACTTATTAATAACAGGTACACTATTCAGGGTGTTGATATGCTTCAGGTAGTTGAACAGTATGGCAGCCCCCTTTATGTTTATGATGCACAAAAAATCTCGCAACAAGTCGAAAGTCTGAAAGCTGCTTTCCCGAACATGAACCTGAAGATAAAGTTTGCCTGTAAATCGCTGACCAATATTTCCATTTTAAAACTTTTGCGTAAAGAAGGAGCAGAGCTTGACGCTGTATCTATTCAGGAAGTAAAACTTGGGCTTCAGGCCGGATATTTGCCTGAAGAAATATTGTATACTCCAAACTGCGTTTCTTTCAATGAAATCAAAGAAGCTGTAGCTCTGGGTATAATGATCAATATTGATAACATAAGCATTCTTGAACAATTCGGGAATGAATTTCACGATAAAGTGCCGGTTTGTGTGCGGTTAAATCCTCACATTATGGCAGGAGGAAACAAAAAAATTTCCACGGGTCATGTCGATTCAAAATTTGGGATTTCCATATTTCAACTCAGACATTTGCTCCGTGTAATTGAATCAACAAAAATTAAAGTGATTGGTCTCCATATGCATACCGGCTCTGATATTCTGGATTCTGAAGTGTTTTTAAGAGGTGCGGAAGTGTTGTTTGATGCTGCCCATGAATTTAAAAATCTTCAGTTTATTGACTTTGGAAGCGGATTTAAAGTAGCCTATCGCGAAGGAGATGTCACTACAGATATAGCCGACCTTGGAGATAAACTTGGAAAAGCCTTCAGGAAATTCTGTAAAGCATACGGAAAAGAACTTGAAATATGGTTTGAACCCGGAAAATTTCTGGTAAGTGAAGCTGGTTATTTTCTTGTACGTACAAACGTAATCAAGACAACACCAGCTACTGTGTTTGCTGGTGTCGATTCGGGCATGAACCATCTTATACGCCCCATGATGTACGATTCCTACCATGATATGGTTAATATTTCCAATGTTAATGGCACTAAGAGGATCTACACCATCGTAGGATATATTTGTGAGACAGATACATTTGGTCTTGATCGCAGAATGAATGAATTGCACGAAGGAGATATCATTGCTATAAAAAATGCCGGAGCCTACGGATTTATGATGTCTTCAAATTACAATTCACGCTATCGCCCGGCTGAAGTGTTGGTCATAAACGGTGAAGCAAAACTTATCCGTAAAGCCGAGTGTCTGGAAGATCTTACCAGAAATATGATCGAAATAGATATTTAACAAAGGAGTAAGTAACAAGGAAAAAGATTTATAAGGATTAAGTATATATTTTTATATCTTAATCCTTTACTTTTTTTTATTCTATTCCGTAAAAATATATTCTCCTGTATTTGAAATAGTGATTGTAGGTAACGATTTGTTGCTTTCAAAATAATTGTATCCCGCTCTCAGATTTTTCCAGAAGTCCAGCAACTTTGTGTCGTCCTTGTATTCATCAGACAGAATTTTGAAATTTTCTTCGTCCATTCGACCTGGAAAAATATGTACAAACAAGTAT
>JBNKDZ010000584.1:0-5798 GCA_050288525.1 Cyclobacteriaceae bacterium | reverse complement strand
AAAATCCTGCTTCAGACAATGGGAAAGGAGCTGGATTCAGGCCAATTATGTTTAAGAATGAAATTTATTGTTTCTGTAACTACCCTAAGCACGACTTTCCTTTAGTAGCATTTGAACCAGTTAGTGCGGTCAAAACACATAAAAAACACCCTGAATCGCTCAAATTCGGCACTTATTTTTAAAATTTAGAATCTGCGAACAAGTCAGGAAACAGTATTTGAGATAAGGATATAAGGCGCAAAGAGCTCAGGGCAAAGCGTAAGAAGGATAACTCTACTTTATACTTTTAACTTTCTTACTTTCCGCTTATCACTGCGGCTTTATCCATGGAATTAAGTTCAACATAGTATCCGGGAATGTATTCAATGAATCTCATGCGTTTCATGCTCCATAACCAGGCTTTTTCATTCGTGATCAGTATAAGGTGGGGGGCAGTTTCGTATAGTTTGCCATATACATTAAAATAGAGATGATTCGATACTATTTTAAAGAAGTTGACTTTTTCAGGGGATATGGTTGTTAAACGGGCACTTTTAAAGGATGAATTTTTAGTCGTCAGAAAACGATGAGATTGTCCTTCTGTAAGAGATGCCGTCTGGGATGAGAGGCGGTAGTTGAAAACTATTGGTAAAAATGTTAATGTGAAGGTAACGAATATTAAAAGTGTGAATATGACTTTCCTTATCATGTTTACCTTATTCCAAAATGCTTGTCTGTAAAATTGAAAAACTGTTCCCAGTCGTAGTTGGTAAGGCCATGGCCCCCTCTGCGGCAATGGAATCCGATATAGTCGCCTACGGGTGTTTCGACAGGAGGCATTTCATATACGCCCAGTCCGGTTTTACCAAAAAACTCATATACATGATCCGCATACAGGGCACTTAAAAATGAACCCTTTGGGTCTCCCCAGTAGTCTTCTTCAGCTGTGGCAACATACACCGGCCGTGGTACCATCAGGGCTATCAGCATGTGCCAGTCAACAGGCAGGTCATTTTCATATCCGCTGTATGTCTGGAAATATTCGCAAAACCAGTGAGGAGCATAATCATTTACTGCTTTTATGGTTTCTCCAAAGCCTCTTCGTACGATGGATGCTCCGCAGCATCCCGACTCAGCAGAAATTACAACAGCGAATCGTTCATCAAGCGCTCCTGCCCACATGGTCGCCTTGCCATATCTGGAGAATCCCAGTAGGCATACCTGGTGCTTGTTTACCCGGCTGTCGGTTTCCAGGTAATCCATGGCTCGGCTCATTCCCCAGGCCCAGGCACCAACCGCTCCCCATTCCGTTGGTTTTGGCTTTTCCTGATTTTTTGGGGCAAAGAATTTGCGGATACTGTGTTGGTAGGAACTGTCTTTATTGTCCGGTTCTATGTCCCACGGGTCAAATGTTACCAATCCGTAGCCTCTTTTTATAAACCGTTCAGGCTCGTGTGACTTGCTTGGCATTAGAAATACAGGAACAGGCAGGGTGTCGGAACTAACCGGACAGGAGATCTGCAGGGTCATTTCCGCCCCTTCTGTATCTTTAGAAAAGGATATTTTTACCGTTCGGGAAAACAGTGAGTCGCTGGTGTTTTCAGAAATAATCTTCCAGGACATGCTGTCGGGTCTTCCAACCATTGTTTTTCCGTATACATGTTTTTCAAACAGATCAATGAGTTCTTTCCTGCGTTTTTCTTTCCACATGATGGTATCCGAGACCTTTTCACCACTTATTAATTCAAGAGGATCAGGCAATACATAGTCAGGCACCTCGGATTCATCATATAATCCGGGAGGATAGTCTTGTGGAAGTTCAGGTGTTTGAGCGTTTGCTGCCAGCATAAAAGCCAGCAGCAAGCTCAAAAAGAAATATCTCATTGTACAGTTAATTCAATCAGACCAGGATTCATAATATCTGATAACGAATTGCTTTCTCAACAAATTATTTTTCGTTGTAAATATCGTCGTTACCCACGTAATCAAACCAGTCATATGACACAGTGGTTTCACTCTCTTTACCAAAGGAGCTGGCATACAGGCCATAAATAACACCTGTAAAATCCTTTGGAATGTCCACAGCAAGGAATTCAGCATCAACGTTATCCTTCAGCAACTCCCATTTGTCCTGTTCTTCAGCAAAGAAGAAGTTGTAGACTTTATTATTTGATTCAATTTTAAAGTAGATGTCAGCAGCGCTATTCTTGAGCTCTTTGGAAGCGAGGAGCTCCATCTGATAGGTCGTTGCAGTGTCGGGAGTGGATTTATACAGTTGAACCACTTCTTTCCCGTCTTCAATGGATTTACACAGGAAATAGAACCGGTTTTCGTTGAGGAAAGCAGTCATGCCCGCTTTTTCGTTTGCATCAGCCGGACTAAAGGTCAGTTTTGTAGCGACAGATCCTTTATGATGTTGCTGGCGATGACCGATAAAGCTCGGATTGCTTCTTCCTGAGCACGTTTCAGGTCTTAACTGCATTTTCAGTGTGCCAGGTTCATCGGTCAGTGAGTACCAGGTTTCCTGTGGTGTACGGATGAATATCCAGTTGAATTTGAGTTTATCGCTGTTGAAGTCATCTTTATAGGTGAAGTTTCCATTCAGCGGGATATTTACTGTTTCGCCGGAAGGTTCCATCGGAAGGGGATACGAGAATTGTACTTCTTCAAAATCCGGATTTATAACTGGCCATCCGTCCGTCCATTTAATCGGAGCGATAAAGGTTTCACGTCCTGTGCTGTAGAGATCATTTTCATATGGACGACATCCGAGGAAGACTGCCCACCAGTCGCCATCTTTGGTTTGAACAAAATCAGCGTGACCTGTTGTGGTGATGGGATTTGGACGTTTCGGATCCAGATGTCTTTGTGTCAGGATCGGATTGTTTTCATAAGGAATATAAGGGCCGGTAACCGAGTCGCTTCTGAAAACAACCTGGGAATGATCTTCTGCAGTACCTCCTTCAGCACAGGAGAGATAATATGTGCCATTAATTTTATAAACGTGTGGTGCTTCAATCCATTCAGGTTCTTTGCTTATATCGACTCCGCCGTTTACAAGAATCATCTCTTCGCCATATGCTTTAAGACTGTCCTTATCAAACATTTGCATACGAATTGTTCTGTGTCCTGAGTACAAAGGTTTATTGTCTGGAGCGACACTGTTATAAACGATATAGGCGTTGTCACCCTCAAAATACAACGATGGATCAATGCCGTTGACTGTTTTAAGCCACGAAGGGTTCGACCATGGTCCTGCAGGATCTTCAGCAGTAACAACAAAATTTCCTCCCCGCATATTGGTACAAACTACATAAAACAATCCTCCATGGAAGCTGATCGTCGGAGCATATAATCCCTGAGAAATCCTTTGTCCTTCAAGATTCAGTTGTTCAGGTCTGTCCAGAACATGTCCGATCTGATTCCATGTCGACAGATCTTTGCTTTGGAATATAGGTAATCCGGGGTAAAAGCTGAATGTAGATGTAACCAGGTAGAAATTGTCACCTACCGCACAAATGCCCGGGTCGGGATAAAAACCCGCCAGAATGGGGTTGTAAATTTGATGTATTTGTGTGGTTTCTTCCTGCTTTTTGGAGCAGGCGAACAAACCAATGCATATGAGAGATGCGAATAAAACTCTTTTCATAATGGTAATAAATTGTTATAGATTTATGTTAGAATACTTTTACAAGTATACATATAAAGCACTCAAATTTAAAATGAGATACCATTTATTTGGGTATCGCCAGGACGGCATCCTTATAATGTTCAGGAGTATAAAATCAGGAGGTTGGTTGAAGATTTTTATTAATATAACAAGTTTTATGCCTTAATCTACGCAATAAAAAGAGCGCAACATATCTGTCGGTTGTCAAAAAAAAACAGCTGCAGGCTTAATATAGAATTGTTTTATGAGGTTAATTATGTTAATTTGAGCAACCGGTTGTGTTTAAATACTGTGCATGTTGTGTTACTATTTAACAATAAATTCAAAGATTATTAGACGATGAAAGGTAAAAAAGAGGTGACGATTTATGATATTGCACGGGAGCTGAATGTTTCTCCTTCTACCGTTTCCAGGGCATTAAAAGATCATAGCAGTATCGGCAAGGAAACAAAAAATGCGGTAAAAAAATTGGCTTTAAAGCGTGGATATCGTCCGAATAGTATTGCAGCAAGTCTCAGAAGCAACAAAACCAACACCATCGGAATTATTACTACCTGGATAAATCGCCCTTTTAATTCCAGCCTGATCAGTGGGGTGGAAGAGTACGCCAATTCTTCAGGGTATAATGTTATTATCTCACAATCCTATGATACCTACAATAATGAGGTTGCTAATGCACAGGCGTTATATGCTAGTCGGGTGAGCGGACTTATTATCTCGCTTGCAATGGAAACAAAAAAGTTTGATCATATTATGCCCTTTATAAAAAAAGGCATACCGGTTGTTTTCGTTGACAGGGTTGCAGAGGATTTAAATACGGATACGGTTGTTGTTAATAATTTTTCGGCCGCTTTTAATGCGACCCAACATTTAATCGAACAAGGCTGCAAACGAATTGCACATTTTGGAGGCGCTCAATTGCGGAATGTGTATCGTGACAGGCAAAACGGGTATATTGCAGCTCTTCGCCATCATGGGTTGCCGGTTGATGAAAGGCTGATCGTAAATGCAAATACACTGAGTTTTGAGGAAGGAATAAAGTGTATGGACTACCTGCTGAAACTCGATCAGATCCCGGATGGATTGTTTACCTCTAACGATACTTCAGCAGTAAGCGCCATTCAGTTTATGAAAAAGAAGGGGATCAGGGTGCCTGAAGATATTGCTGTTATCGGGTTTAACGACGACCCGATTGCCTTGATTATTGACCCTCCATTGTCAACAGTGAAACATCCGGCTGTTGAGATGGGAAAGATCGCCGCGCGTCAGATCCTGAATCAAAAAGACCACAAGGAAATCGTAAAATCTGAAAATATAGTCCTTAAAACCGACCTGATTATCCGAGAATCGTCATTGCGGAAGTCGTAGTTTAGGACGGAGGAATTTTTTACTGTATTAGGTTTTTTTTAATGTTAGCTTCCCAATTGTTTGTAACTCAATGAGGTTATGAAAACAAGTTCCATGATTTAAAAAATTGTTTGAATTTGCAACTAAATATAGTTACTAAACGTTATGTCAAAAAAGGGAAAGCTTATAGACCGTTTTCTGAGCATGCCATCTGATTTTCATTGTGAAGAGATGATTACGCTGTTGGGATACTTTGGTTTCTATCCGGTAAGAAAGGGAAAGACATCCGGGTCAAGAATAAAATTTGAGAATGCGGAAGGTGTTCCGGTTTTATTACATAGACCACATCCAAATGGAATTATGAAAATGTATCAAATGAAGCAAATAAAAGAGATATTAGGATTATGAAACATCTGGAATATAAAGGATATACTGGAAGCATAGAGTATAGTCCGGAGGATAATCTGCTTTATGGAAAAGTGTTGGGGATCAGGGGTCTTATATCGTATGAAGGAGAAACAGGGAAGCAACTTGAGGAAGATTTCAGGGAGGCTATCAACACTTACTTAGATGATTGTAAGGTAAAAGGGCAAAAACCTGAAAAACCATTTAAAGGGAGTTTTAATGTGAGGATCCCAGCATCTCTTCATCAAAAAGCGGCTCTTTTAGCACTGGAAACAAAAACATCTTTAAATAATTTTGTTGCGGAAGCAATAAGGTTAAGAGTTCAGGAGCTGTGAAAAATTAATAATACTGGTTTTTTTTATTTGTTAAAACCGCTTTTATGAAAATAATGAAAGTT
>JBNKDZ010000583.1:0-2448 GCA_050288525.1 Cyclobacteriaceae bacterium | reverse complement strand
GTTGCAAGGGATCTGAAAGCCGTTTACAACCGCCCGGTCAACTGGCCTGATGTATCCGGATTTAAGACAGACGACCATGCATTGCCCATCGAAGTGGTGGTTGAAGATGCCAAAGGTTGTCCGAGATTCTCCGGAGTCTCCATCACAGGCCTGACCATCAAGGAATCTCCTGACTGGTTAAAAAATAAACTTACTGCCATCGGACTGGCACCAATCAACAATGTCGTGGATATCACCAATTTTGTTTTGCATGAAGTGGGGCAACCCCTGCATGCCTATGATGCCCGTCATGTCAAAGAAAACAAAGTTATCGTAAAAACCCTTCCAAAAGGAACTCCCTTTATAACGCTCGACGAGAAAGAACGAAAGCTGTACGACACAGATCTGATGATTTGTAACGGGAAAGGCGAAGGCATGTGTATGGCGGGAGTTTTCGGCGGACTGACATCAGGTGTTGCCGACGACACCACGGATATCTTTCTTGAAAGCGCCTATTTCGCACCTGAATACATACGAAAAAGCAGCATGGTTCATCAGTTAAAAACCGATTCTGCTTTCCGCTTTGAAAGAGGCACAGACCCAAACAATACTGTCTATGCGTTAAAAAGAGCTGCATTGCTGATAAAAGAACTTGCAGGAGGAAAAATATCTTCCGACATCGTCGATATTTACCCCATTCCGTTTGAATGCGAAAAGATCTTGATGAAATACCGGAATATCGACCGGTTGATCGGCAAAAAACTCCCAAAGGAAACCATTGAAAAGATCCTGAAAAGCCTCGACTTTGAAGTTACAGATAAAACCGAAGAAGGATTTGTTGCCACGGCACCTCTTTACAGAGTTGATGTCACCAAAGAAGCCGATGTTATTGAAGAGATCCTCCGGATCTACGGATACGATAACATCGAACTGAAGCCTTCCATTTCCAGTGATTATCTCGCTGACTTTCCGGAGTATGTACTGGAAAATGATCAGTTAAAAGCATCCGCCATGCTGGTAGCAAACGGATTCTTCGAGATCAGCACCAATTCACTTACCAAACCATCCTATTACGAAAATTCCGGATTCTATAACCCAGAAGAAAACGTTAATATACTTAATAAACTAAGTGAGGACCTGGGCATACTTCGCCAGGATCTGCTTTTCACAGGGCTTGAAGTAGTGGCACATAATGTGAACCGAAGACAGAATAACCTGAAACTTTTCGAGTTCGGAACTGGGTATAAACTGCAAAATGGTTCCTATGCTGAAACACCAATGATGGGCATCTGGATGTCCGGTGATGTAGAATCTGAAAACTGGATCCGTAAAAGCCGGAAAGTAGAATTTCACGATCTGTACGGCACCGTGTTAAAGACCCTGAATATTTTCACTGAAAAATCACTTACAAAAAAAAGAATCAGGAATGAACAATTTGGTTACGGACTTGAAATCCTTATTGAAAACAGGTGTGTAGCAAAATTGGGAAATTTAAACAAAAACCTCCTAAAAAAGACAAGTGTTGAACAGCCGGTCTTCTACGCTGAACTTGATTTTACCCAGCTGATCCAGGCAAGGACTTCAAGTCTTAAATCACAGGAAATAGCCAAATTTCCGGAGGTACGCCGTGATTTATCCCTTGTTCTGGACAAAAAAGTAACCTTCGAAGACATCCGGAAAATTGTCGAAGACAAGTCTTTGGGAGGCATACTTAAAAACATTAACGTTTTTGATTACTATGTAGGAGAAAATATAGAAAAAGATAAAAAAGCTTATGCTTTAAGTTTTATATTGCAGGATGAAAAGAAAACCCTGACCGACAAGACGATCGACAGGTTGATGAACACGTTGATGGAAAGGTTCAAAAGAGAATTAGGAGCAGTGATACGGACATAGTTTTTGATGATTTTTCTCTTTTTTAGGCTGTATATTCAAAACCAGACGTAAATAATTCTGTATTTACATTATCTTTATGTAAACAACGAAATAAAAACACTGTAAATGAAACGAGACAGGTTAAATACGGAGCTCCAGGCATTGGAAAGAAAAGTCAGATTGCTGCTGAACCAGCTGAATCAGGCCAAAAAAGATGCTGATGTGCTCAAAAACGAAAACCAGGCTCTTAAAGAAATCATAAGTTCTAAAGAACAACAACTTTTAGACTTTCAAAATAAAATTAAAATTAGTACTATTGTAGATAGTATTTCTGTGGGAAATAATGAGGCTACAGAAGTGAAATCCCAAATTGACGAATACATCAAGGAAATTGATAAGTGTATAAATCAATTAAGTAAATAGAAGATATTAAGTTTCTGAATGAAAGAACTTTCTATAAAGATAAAAATTGCTGACAGAGAATACCCCATGAAGGTAGATGCTGCCGATGAGGAAAAAATCAGATTAGCCGGAAAAAAAATTAACGAAAAGATCAAATTATATCGCGATCAATTCGGAATAGATGACAAACAG